>JAAZLZ010000007.1 GCA_012799075.1 Bacillota bacterium | reverse complement strand
CTTAAGACCCTTGGATGAAGAGCACGCCGATCCTTTTTATGCCCGGCTGGAAAGGGAGCTTCTAACCGAGATCAACAACCTGGGGATCGGCCCCCAAGGGCTCGGGGGCCGGATCACGGCCTTGGCCGTTCATATTGAAGCCTATCCTTGTCATATCACCGGGATGCCTGTTGCAGTGAACATGAATTGCCATGCGGCCCGGCATCAAACGGCCGTACTGTGAGGTGGAGAAGTGAAGCACCTGACTACTCCTTTGACTAGGGAAGATGTTGAAGACTTGCGGGCCGGCGACCGCCTGCTCCTATCGGGACGGATTTACACGGCGCGGGATGCGGCTCACAAAAAGCTCATTGAGCTGATCGATCAAAACAAGGCCCTCCCGGTTGATCTTGAAGGCCAGGTCATTTATTATGTAGGGCCAGCTCCAGCCCGTCCCCCAGCGGTGATCGGTCCTGCTGGACCGACCACCAGCTATCGGATGGACCCGTATACTCCGCCCCTATTGGCCCTAGGGCTTAAGGGCATGATTGGCAAGGGGACCCGGTCCCCCGAGGTTCTGGCTGCACTAAAGGAACATAGGGCCGTTTACTGCGCTGCAGTCGGGGGCGCCGCAGCCCTGTTAGCCCAACGCATCAAAGAAGCCCGGGTGGTAGCCTATCCTGAACTTGGCACCGAGGCCTTGCGGGAACTGGTGGTGGAAGACTTCCCCGTCATTGTCGTCAATGACTGCCACGGCGGCGATCTTTACGAATCGGGTGTTGCCCGCTACCGGAGATCTAGCTCAACCAGTTGAAGTATGTTTTGGTCCTCGAATCCTCATCCGGCATGAGGTTTCATGCCAAGAATTGGGGTTTGGACGAGAACCATGTATCAGCATCCAGCCTGAGGCTGGATGCTGCCTTTTTTCTGCCCCACCAATCCTCATCTCCGGAGGTCGGCGCTCGCCGCGGTTTGGCATTGGGCTGGTGCACTCTAGACAAAGGAGGCGCCTTGATGGCGCCTCCTGAGTCCCTATTTAGCAGCGTTCGTCCCGGCAATCCAACCGAAGACGTTGATATCGGTGATGGCATTGCCTCCCAAGCGGTTTGTACCGTGGATGCCTCCCGTTACTTCACCGGCGGCAAACAGCCCGGGGATGACTTCCCCGCGGCGGTCGATGACCTGGGCTTCTTTATTGATGACCAGGCCTCCCATAGTGTGGTGAACCGTGGGCACCCTCGGTGTAGCATAGAAAGGAGGGGTCTCGATGGTCTGCTGCAAGGTGTTTTCCGGTCGACCAAAGTCAACGTCCTTGCCCTGCTTAACGAGCTCGTTGTAGCGGGCCACCGTTGCCTCGAGGGCAGCAGCGGGGACTCCGATCTTCTCTGCCAGCTCAGCCAGGGTGTCTCCCTGTTGGACCCGATCGGCAGCGAGGAGATCGTCCAGGTGGTCTCCAAAGATGTTGGGGTCGCTGACCCCGTTTTTGTCATTGATGATGAACATTCTTGTTTCTGGCTGGGCCATGATTCCGGCCACCTGAACGTCTCGGCGCTCGGCCTCATTCACGAACCGTTTTCCTTCTATGTTCACGTAGATGTACTTCTGAACAAAGTCCGATGCACGTCCCGTCAGGTCGCCTAGTTTGGGGTCGCCGTGGGGGTGGAGCTGGATGAAGTCCATTCCCGTTACCGCAGCTCCTATGTCTTGGGACATGATGATTCCCTCACCAGTTGCTCCAGGATGGTTGGTGGTGGGGGTGTCGGGACCTAAGGCAGGATTGTGCTGCATCCGCAGCTTGACGTCGGCGCCGAAACCGCCGCTGGCCATTACTACTCCCCGGCGGGCGTGGATCTCCAGCTCGTTGCCGGCCTTATCGACTGCCTTGACTCCGTACACCCGACCAGCCAGGGGTTCCTCCCGAAGAAGGGAGACAACTTTCGTATCCTTGCGGATTTCAACCCCGGCCTTGGCTGCTGATTCGCTGTAAACCCGGATCCAGCCTGTCCCTGCAGGTTCCACCAGACGGTGGGTGCGGGGCCAAAGGGCGCCGGTTGCTGTTGTGATCTCAGGGTAGATCTTCAAACCCCGGTCTAAGGCCCGCTGTAGGGCCGGCAAGGCTCCTTCCACCAGAGTCCGGACCAGTTCGGGATTGGCCTTGTTGTCACCGCCTTCATAGGTATGTTTGAAGTGAAGATCCGTTGAGTCTTCGATTCCCTGGGCTTTTTGCGGCTCTGGGTCAACGGCATTGATGACGCCGCCGGAGCGGATGGTGTTTCCACCCAGATAGGACATCTTCTCCAAAACGATGACGGATGAACCTTGTTCTGCAGCAGCCGTTGCCGCGACCAGGCCAGCGCCGCCGCCGCCAACTACAACAACATCATACTCCAAGGGACCTGCAGCCGCGCACGTGTGGAATAAACAGACAATGAGACAGGCAACGAGCAACAACTTCTTCATCGAAATGATACCTCCAGCTAAAGATTGTACCTGTGCGCACAGGTACTGACTATATTCTCGGAAGGTTCGTGAAGTCCTTCCCAATTTTCCGGGAAGGAAAGAAAAAGACTTGTGCAGAAAATGCACATTGAATGGCAGGTGAACTAAATGCTTTGGCGCTGGGTGGATGTGGGGATGAACATGCTCTTTCCCCAAGCGCCCCGGTGCGCCGCCTGCCAGGGCCCATTGGAGAGGGAAGGGGTTTGCCTTTGCTTGCCTTGTGTCAATGCATTGCCTTTGATTCGGGGCCCTGTCTGCACCAAGTGCGGACAACCTTTGCCCGATGGCTGTGGAGGGTGCGAAGAGAGTTGGGCCTTTGCGGGGCTCCGGGCTTTAGGACTGTATCAGGGAGCCCTGCAGGAGATGATCCATTGGGTAAAGTACCAAGGGAAGCGGGAGCTGGGTTTGGCCTTAGGGGAGCTTTTGGCAGGGCCGGTGAGGGAAGAAGAGCTGCTTCGGAGCTGTTCCGTCATCGCCTGGGTTCCCCTGCACCCAAACCGGATGGCAAGGCGGGGCTTCGATCAGGGGGAGCTCCTCGCCCGGGGGTTGGCCCGGCAGCTTGGTCGGCGGCTCCTGCCCAGGTCGACCCTGATTAGATGGAGGGACACCCCATCCCAGACAAGACTAGACCGGATGGAGCGTTGGCAAAACGTTGACGGCGCCTTTCGGGTGGAATATCCCCAGAGGGTGCGGGGAAAGGCAGTGCTGCTTGTGGACGATGTGCTGACTACGGGGGCTACCTGTCATGCTGCAGCTAGTGCGCTGCTTGCGGCAGGGGCTCTTCGAGTCGGAGTCTGTGTGGTTGCCCTAAGTAATCCGCAAGGGAGGGGGAGGAAACGTGCAGCTGAAAAACTGTCCCCGCTGTGGCAAGCTCTTTAGCAGCTCAGGGCGTGGACTTTGCAGTCAATGTCTACAGGAAGATGCCCGGGATTACGATCTGGTGCGAACGTATCTGCGGAAAAACCCGGGGGCGAATATGGTGGAGGTAAATCGGGAGACGGGGGTTGAACTCGGGAAGATCGAAGAATTCATTCGCCAAGGCAGACTGCTTTCCTATTCCAAGCTCCAAGTTGCGTGCGAGATTTGCGGAGAGCCCATTACCGGTGGTCGCTTGTGTGACGACTGCCGTCGAGGATTTCGTTCCGAAGAGTCGGAGCCGGAAAAGCCGGGGGTTAAGGGAAGGGTTCATCTTGAACGTAGACGGGGAGGCGGCTTGAGTTAAAGTTTTCCTGGGAGTTTGCCGAAGACTAGGATAGGTACAAGAACGGGGGAGATATTATGATGATCTCCGATAAACAGGTTCAGCAAGTCCACCGTCTTTACGGCAGTCAAGCCAGGGTGAAGGTGGACAAGATAGAGAAAGGGCAGGAACCCGGGGCGGTGGACAGAGTTAACTTATCAACACGGGGTCAGGAAATCCAGTTGGCGCGGCAGAGCATCAAAGCGACGCCGGATATCCGCCAGGACAAAGTGGAATCCCTCCGCAGCGCCATCAAGACTGGAACCTACCGTGTGTCAAGTGGGGAAGTGGCTGATAAGATGCTTGGCCGCCTTATCGTGGACCGCAGTTTGCGATAGTGAGGGTGGGGTGCCATGGAGGAAGTCCAGGTGGATATCTTGTCTCGGCAGTGCAATACGCTCATTTCTTTGTGCCGTGTGGCCCGTGAAAAACAACGGGCCATTTTAAGCGGGGCCATCGATGACTTATTGGAACTAGTCGCCCAAGAGGAGCGATTGGCCGAAACCCTGGAAAAAAACGAAGAAGAAAGGGCAAGCTTGCCCGGCGGGGCCCTGACCCTGCAGGAGATGGAGCAGAGGTTTCCAGGGTCCAAACTTCTCGAAGAGGGCCGGAAGATGGCCCAGCTGTGCATCGAACTACAAGAGATCAACACGGCCAACGAGCAGCTGCTGGCATCGGCCTTGGCCTATGTCGATTTCTCCCTGCGGGCTTTGATGGGGGAGGGGGACCAAAAGGGGACCTACAGCGGACAAGGACCAAGGGGCGGAGCCTGGCTTGATACCAGGGCCTAATGGATGGTGAGGGATCATGCGCTCAACATTTTTCGGACTGGAGATTGGACGAAGGGCCATCATGGCTCAGCGAAAAGCCCTTGATGTGACAGGGCACAATATTGCCAATGCCAATACCCCGGGCTTCAGCAGGCAGCAGGCGGTCCTTTCGGCCACCACCCCATATCCTGTGCCCGCCCTCCAGCGGGGCTCGGGCGTGGGACAGCTGGGGACGGGCGTGACTGTAGCCGAAGTCCAAAGGATCAGGGACGCTTTTACCGACCAGCAGATTCGCCAGGAGACCCAGGAATTGGGACGCTGGCAGACCCGGCGGGATTTGCTCTCCCAAGTGGAGCTGGTTTTCAATGAGCCCTCGGATCTGGGCATCCGGGAGGCTATGGATCTCTTTTGGCAGTCTCTTCAAGGCCTGAGTCAGCACCCGGAGGATATGTCCTATCGGGCGGTTGTCCGCCAGCGGGCCATGGTCCTGGGTGATGCTTTCCAAGATGCAAGGAGGCAGCTCCTGGTCTTGAGGGCCGATGTGAACCAGGGGGCAGGGGTGAAGGTGGAGGAGATCAATGCCATTGCCCAGCAGATTGTCAGCTTGAACAGTCAAATCGGCAAGGTGGTCGCGGTGGGGGATGTGCCCAATGACCTGTTCGACCAACGGGACCTTCTCCTGGAGCAGTTGGCCGAAATAGTAAACATCAGTGTTTCGGAGCGCCACCAAGGGATGATCTCCGTCAACGTGGGGGGCGCTTTGCTTGTTGAAGGTACAACGGCCTTTGCGATGACAGCAAGGCCCAGGGCCGATGATCCAGAGCTCATCGAAATCCTCTGGGAGCGGAATCACCAGCCGGTCGTGGTGGAATCGGGGATCTTGCGGGGCATGCTTGATTTCCGGGATGGAGATATTCCCGACT
>JAAZLZ010000060.1 GCA_012799075.1 Bacillota bacterium | reverse complement strand
TTTGCCCGTTACTTAACAGCGCCGGTCAGGAGAATCGTCGATTTACTAGGCGGGCTGAGCCAAGGCGACCTGTCCGCTGCGGTAGACGTGGACAGAAATGATGAAATCGGCAGCATTCAACTGGCCCTTCGGGACATGCAAGCCCAATGGCGGATAATAGTTGGGGAAATTCGAGACTCGGCCAAGCAAGCCATGGAGACCAATGAGCAATTGTCGGCAGCTGTTCAACAAAACTCGGCCGCTCTGGAAGAAGTAGCATCTTCGGTTGGCAATTTCGCCCATACAGTATCGGGTGTGCGGGGCAAAGCGGACCAAATGATTGAGCATTCTCGGCGTACCAGTGACCTTGCCTCCATGGGCAAGGATGGAGCGGACTGTGAAATCCATGAACGACACTGTATCAATATCAAAAGAAGCAAAGGCTGCCCTTGTAAACGTCTCTGAACAAGCCGAGCAAATCGAGTCGGTGGTGGGCATTGTCTCCGAGATAGCCGATCAGACCAATCTCTTGGCCCTGAATGCAGCCATCGAGGCGGCAAGGGCAGGTGAACAGGGACGAGGTTTTGCCGTCGTTGCCGAAGAGGTCGGGGCGTTGGCGGAGGAAACCCAAATCTCTGTAGGTCATATCGTTGCAACTGTCGAGAACCTGAGAAACCAAGTCAGCAAGGCCGCGGACTTCACAGATAGAACGGATCACACCATTTTAGATGCCAATAGTGTCATCGCGAAAACGGACCAAGTTTTTCAAGACATCATGGAAGCGATGAGCCAGACGGTGGATTTGATTACCGATGTGACCAAAAGTACAGCTGAGCTGGATGATACCAGCCAGGACATATCTTCAGCCACCCAGGAACAAGCTGCTTCTACTCAGCAGTTGGCGGGAACTGCTCACAACATGGCTGAAATGGGCAGCCAGCTTGGGAGGTTGATGGAGCGGTTCATCCTTTAGAGGCTCAAATAAAGAAACCGCTTGTAAAAGCGGGTTGAAATCATGAGATGGTGCCGAAGGAGGGAGTCGAACCCTCATGGGGGGCTGCCCCACGCGATTTTGAGTCGCGCGCGTCTGCCGATTCCGCCACTTCGGCTCTGTGTGATTGCGACAGTGATATGATAGCACAAAGGCCGGTCCTTGGCAAGTTCATTTTGGGCGGAGGGGGTAGAAGGGCTAGAGTTTCGTTCACAGTATCTCGCAAGATTAAAACGGATACTGGAAAAGGTGGGAGCCTCTGGGGTATTATCTAAGTGGTCGAACCTAGATTGACCCCGAAAGGAGACACCCACCTAATGACATTGTACCAAAAGCTTAAAGCATCCGGAAACCATTCGAACGATTATTTCCCTGCTGGAAAACGGACACCCGGCAAAGGAGGTGGGCTCGTACCATTGGGGTATCAAAACGTTGGGTTTACGAAATACGACGCCGATACTGGGACTCCGGTGGTGATATCGGGGCCCAAAAGGCCTATGCCTCCTGAGCAGATCTACAGATCGTTAGGAAGACCAACGCGGGGCCCAAACGTGTTGCCATTGTTCTGGAGGAATCCTGGGACATCGACCGTCGCGATACACAATCAGAAATGTCGGGATTAGACGCAAACCTCAAAGGGTGAAAGATGACATGCACCCAATATTTCTACTAGGCTTGGAGCATGGGTGGATCTTGACGGTGGTGGGGCCTTGTGTTACTATGAATGCAAATAATAATGGTTATTGTGAAGGTGGAAATCATGTCCAAGCCTAAAGGCTTCATCCGACGAACAAAACAAAGGGAATTGATCCTAGAGGTTCTAAAGGGTACGACTTGTCACCCAACCGCGGATTGGGTGTATGAGAAGGTCAGGGAAGAATTGCCTAGCATTAGTCTGGGGACGGTCTATCGCAATTTGCGCAGCCTGGTTGAAGCGGGCGAAGTGCTGGAACTAACCTTTGGCAGCAGCTTTAGCCGCTTTGACGGCAACCCTGAAAACCATTACCATTTTGCGTGTGAAGAATGCGGTCAAGTGTCTGATATAGATTTCCCTTTGCAAGAGGAATTGGAGAAGCGGGTGGAAGAGTCCAACCGCCTCAAGGTTCATACTCATCGACTAGAGTTTTACGGGATCTGTCAAGAATGCCTGAACAAGAAAGAGTAGTCCGGGTTCCTTTTGAAGGTGCCATTCCGGCGATATTCTTGGAAAGGACAAACCGGTTCGTATGCCAGGTGTTAATTGAGGGCAAGCGAGAGCTTGCCCATGTTCCTTCGTCGGGGCGAATGACTGAACTATTGATTAGGGGTGCTTCGGTTTGGTTGATGCCCAGGGCCAAGGAGGGTCGCAAGACTGCCTACGATCTGCTCCTAGTTCGAAAAGATGGAGTGTGGGTCAGCGTTGACTCCCGGCTCCCTAACACCATTGTGGAGACAGCCTTTCAGCAGGGTGTACCATTGGTGCCGGCAGCCTATACTTCCTTCCGCAGAGAAGTAAACTTTGAGGGGCGGAGGTTTGATTTTCTGCTGCAGGGTGAGGACGGGAATTGCTTGGTCGAGGTGAAATCCGTTACCCTTGTCGAGAACGGAGTGGCCAAGTTTCCCGACGCTCCTACCCACCGTGGGGCGGAGCACCTAAAGGGATTGATGAGGGCAAAGGAGCGAGGTTGGGCGGCCGGGGTGGTTTTCATCATTCAACGGGAAGATGCCAGCCTATTTGCCCCCAACTGGCAGCAGGACCCGATTTTTGCTTCTCTTCTCAGCCAAGCCCAGGGGATCTTTGTCTTAGCCTATAGATGTCATGTTAGTCCCCGGGGCGTTTCACTGGGCCTTCCTGTGCAAATATCCTTTGCTGGGGAGGCAAATTCACCCAATTTGGCAGGGAAGCAGGGGTAGGTGTTCCTTGATACACAATATCTAGGGTAGTATACTCGAACTATGACTAGATATTGTGGAGGAGGGACTGATTTGCACGGCAAGCTATCACCGAATGCCTTGACTGTTTTAGAACGACGTTACCTGCGGCGGGACGAACAGGGCGAGCTGATTGAAGACCCTGAGGGGATGTTTCGTCGGGTGGCCCGTAATATCAGCTTGATGGATCTTCTCTATTACCCCTCGGTCTATGATGTGGAGGGCCGGCAAATGCCCCACGATGATACCGAGGCTGAGTTGCCTGGGTACAGCGAGTGGGACCTGGCGACTTTGCGGCGGGCCTACGGACGTCTTGACAAAAGGGG
>JAAZLZ010000059.1 GCA_012799075.1 Bacillota bacterium | reverse complement strand
GGAGGGGTCAGCGAGCTCATCAGAGCTGGCTTTGACACCCTGGTTGAAGCTGGCTACCAACCGGAAATCGCCTATTTCGAATGCCTCCACGAACTGAAGCTCATCGTGGACCTGATCTACGAGGGCGGCATCAGCTACATGCGCTACTCGGTGAGCGATACGGCCGAGTATGGGGATATTACCGTCGGGAAGCGGATCATCAACGAAGAGACCCGCAAAGAAATGAAACAAGTCCTCAGGGACATCCAAGATGGCAAGTTCGCCAAGGAGTGGATCTTTGAAAACCAGGCCAACCGGCCCATGTTCAATGCGATGCGGATGCGGGAGCGGGAGCACTCGATTGAGGTTGTGGGCAAGCGGCTGCGGGCCATGATGCCCTGGATTGAAAGCAAGTAATTCCCGCAGAGGGGGAAAGAACATGTTCCAAGAGAAAAAAACCCTGTTCATCCCGGGGCCCACGCCCGTGGCCCCGGGCCTGCTCCGGGCCACGAGCCGGCCCGTCATCAACCACCGGGGACCGGAGTTCCACGAACTGTTCCAACGGGTGCGGTCTTCCCTAGGCAAGCTTTTTCATACCCAAGGGAAGGTCTTCATCCTGACGGGTTCGGGCACCAGCGCCATGGAAGCTGCCGTGGCCAACACCATCTCCCCGGGGGATAAGGTCCTGGTTCTGGTGGGGGGCGCCTTCGGGGAGCGCTGGGCGAAGCTGACGGAGGCCTTTGGCGCCCAGGTTGAAAGACTGGCGTACCCTTGGGGGACAGCCGTCTGCCCCGACCGGGTAAGGGAGGCCTTGGCCAAGGATGAGAGCATCAAAGCAGTCTTTGCCACCCAGAACGAATCCTCCACTGGAGTTGCCAACGACATTGAGGCCATCGCCAAGGCCCGGGGGGACCATCCTGCCTTGCTGGTGGTGGATGCCGTCAGTTCCTTTGGCGCCATGGAGCTGGATATGGACGGGTGGGGCGTGGATGTGGCGGCAACCGCCTCCCAGAAATGTCTGATGATGCCCCCTGGACTTGCCTTGGTGGCCTTCGGCCAGCGGGCATGGCAGGCGGCATCCGATGCGAAGGCCCCCCGCTTCTATTTGGACCTTCGCCAGTATGATGCCTTTGCCGACATCGGCGAGACCCCCTTCACCCCCAATGTCCACCTTTGTTTTGCCTTGGAAGAAGCGGTTGGGATGCTGGAGCGGGAAGGCCAACAGGCCGCCCGGGACCGCCATTTACTCATGCGCAACATGGTGCGGGCGGGCCTTGCGGCCTTGGGGCTGGAGCTTTTGGTAAAGGACGAAAAGGCTGCCTCCCCTACAGTGACCGCCGTCTTGGGCGGGGATCTGGACATTCCCCGCTTCCGGAGGATTGCCGAGGATGAGTTCGGCTGCGTCCTGTCCGGGGGTCAAGGACAGCTCAAAACCACTACTTTCCGCATCGGCCACATGGGCTACATGCTCCCGGTGGATATGGTCGGGCTGCTCGCTGTAATCGAGCTGGCCCTGGTGCGGGCGGGTAAAAGCGTCGAATTTGGGCAAGGGGTCAAAGCCGCCCAACAGGTGTTGCTTGAGGAAGTCTAAGGCAAAGGGAGGTTTCTTGGAGATGGCCAGAGTACTGCAGATTTTCGATACGACCTTAAGGGATGGGGAGCAGTCCCCCGGTGTTAGCCTTAACTCCCAGGAAAAGTTGGAGATTGCCAGGCAGCTGGCCCGTTTAGGGGTTGACATCATCGAAGCTGGCTTTCCCGTGGCCTCCCCAGGGGACTTCGCCGCGGTGCAGGCTGTTGCGGAAGAGGTCAAGGGCCCTTACATCTGTGGGTTGGCCCGGGCCGTGGCCAAAGATGTGGAGCGGGCTTGGGAGGCGGTGCGCCGTGCGGAAAAGCCCTGCATTCACACCTTTATCGCCACATCGGACATCCATATGAAACACAAGCTGAACAAGAACCCGGATGAAGTCTTGCGAATGGCCGTCGATGCGGTCAGGCTAGCCCGCAGTTACGTAGAGATGGTTGAGTTTTCCGCGGAGGATGCCACCAGGAGTGACCGGGATTTTCTCTGTGAGATTTTTGCGGCCGTCTTGGAGGCCGGGGCAAAGATCATCAACATCCCCGACACGGTCGGCTACACGACTCCCCAGGAGTTCTACGACCTAATCACCTACATT
>JAAZLZ010000058.1 GCA_012799075.1 Bacillota bacterium | reverse complement strand
TGCCTGGATAAAGGACGACTTTGCCGCCATTGCCCGCAGCCGCCACCTTGAAGGCCTCTTCGAATTGGCTCAAGGGGAAGCGGTCGGTAACCATCTGGGCAGCGTCGATCTTCCCTGCCTCGATCAAAGCCATCACGTTGTACCAGGTGTCCCACATGCCCCGGCCCGTGGAACCGTAAACGACGGCTTCCTTGTAGATGACCTGGTCGGTCAGATCGAGGGTCACCTGTTCACTCGGAAGACCGAAAAGAACGATCTTGCCGCCCCGCCGCATAGCTTCAAAGGCCTGTTTGATAGCTACAGGGGCTCCCGAAGCTTCGATGACCACATCCGCGCCCAGTCCATCGGTGAGCTTCCTGACCTCGGCCACCACGTCCACCTTGGTGGGGTTTAGCGTCACATCAGCACCCCAATGCTTGCGGGCCAGCTCCAAACGCTGATCGCTGACATCGGTGCAGATCACCCGGCGGGCTCCAAGGGCTTGCGCGATTCCAATCGCGGCCGTTCCAATGGGACCGCTGCCAGTCACCAGGACCGTCTCAGCCGCGGTGCCGGCCATGAAGACCGCATGGCAGGCCACCCCGATGGGTTCTAGAACTGCACCCACATCGTAGGACATCTCAGAGGGAATCTTCCAAGCCAGCACCGCCGGGATCGCGGCATACTCGGAGAAAACCCCCGGGGTGTGGACCCCTAAGATGGCCATGTCCCGGCAGATATGCTGCTTGCCCGTCCGGCACAAAAGACACTGCCCGCAGGGAATATGGGTTTCACCGGCAATGTGGTCCCCCACTTCCAAGCCCTCTACCTGAGAGCCTACCTCGAGGACCTCCCCGGCAAATTCATGTCCGAAAATCATGGGAGGTTTAATCCTGTCCTGGGCATACTTGTTCCAGTTGAATATATGAATATCAGTTCCACAAATCGCCGCTGCGTGCACCTTGACCAGGATATCCTTCGGGCCGATCTGGGGAATGTCCACTTCCTGGATGACAGCCCCCGGAGCAGCCTGTGCTTTAACCAGCGCCTGCATCTTGCCTTTCATCGCCTCAACGACCTCCTTTTGTTGGCTGGTTTCATTGATTTTCCTTCGCCGCGGGGCGGTCCCCTTCCTTCAAGGGAGCACCCCTTGCTCCCGGTAAATTTGCACAATTGCTTTTGAAGAGTCTATATGCAGCCGCACTCATGGGGTTTTGCAGGAGAAGACCCACAATCAACGGCAAGACCACCAGCGGAGGCAAGTGGGCCGCGGCAATGATGGTGCCCCCAACGATGTTTCGGACCGCATTGGCAAAGGCAATCGCGATCCGTTCCTGGGGGGGAAGCTTCCTGGTGAGGGCAAGGGGAATTAAATAGGACAGGATGAACTGGAGGAACATGCCCAGGGCCACCTTGATCACCCCCCAGCCCAGCTGGGCCAGATGGGGGGTCAAGATCCCGGCGTACACGGCCATGATCAAAATCATGCCCCCTTTGACCAAGACCCCGGCTCCAGGGCGCATCCTCTGCAAAGCTGGTGGAATGCCCCGCTCACTGATGTATACTCCGGCCAAGACAGGGAGGATGACCACCTTGCCCAGGTCCGCCACCATGCCCCACAGATGAAAGTCCAGCTGGGACGCCGCGAGCAGCCCAAACAGGCCGGGGGTGAGGATGCCGCTCAAAAGAGTGGTGAGCACCACCAAACTGAGGGCCAGGGGAACATCGCCCCCGGCCATGATGGCCCATACGGAAGCAGTGATCCCCGCGGGCAAGACCGCGGCGAAGACCTGTCCCGCCATCAGCTGGGGCTCGGCTCCCAAGAAGGTGCGGGCCAGGATCCAGCCCGCCAAGGGGGTGGCCCCATACATCAAGGCCAGGATTGCCATGACTTTCCCCGGCTCTAGCACCCGGCGGAAGTCCTGCACCCGGCAACCGAGAGCGCCGGTGAACATGGTGAAGGCCAGAAAATAGGGAGTGCCGCCTTGGAGGGGGGAGAGGGGCTCCCCGATCCAAAGTCCAATGCCCATGGCCAACAGCCCCAGCCAGAAGAAGTGCTTTGCCAGAAACCCATCGACTCTTGCAACTAGATTATCGCCCATCATTCACGTTCCTCGAAGCGTTAATCTTCTGATAAATATAGGAAAGGGGGCCCAAGGCCCCCATCTGTGGTGCTTAGCCTCCGTAGTAAGCCAGGCGATAGATCTCCACGATCTCTTCTTCGGTCGCCACCCGGGGATTATGGGCCGGGCTGCCGCTGGCAATGGCGTCTTTAGCCATCTGGGATGCAACCTCGAAGTATTTCTTCTCGTCGAGACCCATTTCCTGATAGGTCGGCACATTCAAGTCGGCGCAGAGGCGCTCGACTGCATCAGCCGCGAGCTCGGCAGCATCGAGAACTGACAGTCCCTCCACATCTTCACCCATGGCCTCGGTGATCCGAGCGAACTTGACAGGATCCCCAATCCAGCTGAACCGGATTACATGGGGCAGCAATACCGCGTTGGACAGCCCGTGGGCCACGTGGAAGAAGGCGCCGATGGGCCGGGCCATGCCGTGAACCAAGGCTACGGACGAGTTGCTGAAGGCCATGCCGGCCATCAACTGACCCAGCATCATGTTGGAGCGGGCTGTTTCATTGGACCCGTTGGCCCATGCCTGCCGGAGGTTGCCGGCGATGAGGCGGATGGCTGACAGGGCCCATTCGTCGGTAATGGGCTGGGCCTGTTTGCTCACGTAGCCCTCAATGGCGTGGGTCAAAGCATCAAGACCGGTGGAGCTGGTCACGCTCTGGGGCATGGTCATGGTCAGGGCCGGATCGTCAATGGCCACATCGGGAATGAGATAGGGACTGCCGATGAGCATTTTGACGTTGGTGTTCAGGTCGGTGATGATGGTGTTGCGGGTTACTTCGCTCCCCGTACCTGCAGTCGTCGGAACGGCGATCATGGGCAGAGTGGGATTCTTAGCCTTGTTTTGGCCCATGTAGTCGGAAATGGAGCCCGGGTTGGTGGCCATCATGCCGATGGCTTTCGCCGCATCGATGGCGCTGCCCCCGCCGATGGCGATGAGGAAATCGCATCCTTCGTCCTTGAGGACCTTAAGGCCCGCCTCCACATGCTCATTGGTGGGCTCTTGGTTGACTTCGTTGTAGACAGCCGCCGTCACCTTGGCTTTGCCCAGGATATCCTTCACTTTATCCAGATAGCCTAGATCGGTGACCACCTTGTCGGACACGATCAAGGCCTTCTTGCCCATGCCGCCCACCACTTCGGTCAGCTTCTCCAAGCTGCCCATGCCCGTGATAATCCGTCCAGGCAAACGAATTTCCTTGACTTGCATACCAATCCCCTTCCTTGTTTGTTCTCGTCTGAATTTACTTAGTCACCTTACTCTACTTTTCCTGCCTAGGACGGCCTTCGCGGATGAGACGATATCATCGACGCTAAGACCGTATCGGTCCAACAAGGCATCATAGGGACCCGATTCACAGAAGGTATCCTTGATGCCGACAAACTCCATGGGCACCGGGGCCTCCTGCACCAGCGCCTCGGCAACGGCGCTTCCCAGTCCCCCCATGATGTTGTGCTCCTCCACCGTCACCACGGCCCCTGTTTCCTGGGCCGCCTTAACCAGAATCTCCCGGTCGATGGGTTTGATGGTAGCCATCTCGATCACCCGGGCCTGCACACCTTCCTTGGCCAGCCGATCGGCTGCTTCCATGGTGCGGGCCAAGGGCACCCCGGTCACGACCAAGGTCAGATCCGATCCCTCCCGAAGGAGGTTCCCCTTGCCCAAGACAAAGGGAGCATCCTCAGGCAGAACATAGGGCACTTCCGCCCGGCTCAGCCGCAGATAAACAGGTCCGTCGTAGGCGGCCACCGCCTTGACGGCCTTCTTGGTCTGGTTGGGGTCGGAGACGACCACCACCGTCATGTTCGGCATCGACCGAGCGACCGCGATGTCGCAGAGGCTGTGGTGAGTCGGTCCGTCGAAGCTGTCCGACATCCCCCCGTATCCAGCCCCAACTTTCACATTCAGCCGGGGGTAGGCAATGGAAGTCCGGAGCTGATCCCCCGCCCGCAGGCAAGCCAAAAAGCTGAAGGTGGAGACAAAGGGAACCTTGCCGCAGGCGGCCAGTCCCGCTGCCATGTTCATCATGTTGGCTTCGGCGATGCCCACATTGAAGAAGCGGTCCGGATAGACATCACCAAACATCTTGGTGCGGGTGGAACCGGACACATCGGCATCCAGGACCACCACATCTTCGTTTTCACGCCCCAGCTCAATTAAGGCTTCACCGAAGGCATCCCGCAGGGCTTTGCCTTTCATTCCTGTCCACCTCCCAGCTCTTCCATGGCCCGTCGGTACTGCTCCTCGTTGGGAGCCTGGCCATGCCACTGATGGCGATTCTCCATGAAGGAAACCCCTTTGCCTTTGACGGTATGGGCGATGATGACCACACACCGATCCAGCCGACGGGCTTCGGCTAATCCTTCCACCACCTGATTCATGTCATGTCCATCGATCTCGAGGACATGCCAATTAAAGGCTTCCCATTTGGCCCGCAAGGGTTCGATGGGCATGATTTCGCTGACGGGACCATCGAGCTGCACCTTGTTGAAGTCCACGATGGGGATCAGATTATGGGCCTTGAAATGCACCGCGGCCATGGCCGTCTCCCAAATCTCCCCTTCGTTCAGTTCGCCGTCCCCAAGGAGGCAGTAGACCTGATAGTCCTGGCCGTTTAGCTTCCCGGCCATGGCCATCCCAAGTCCAGTGGCAAACCCCTGGCCTAAGGATCCGCTAGTCATGTCCACGCCGGGGGTCTTCCGCATGTCCGGGTGTCCCTGCAAATGGCTGCCGATCTGGCGCAGGCTCCAAAGGTCTTCCCTGGGGAAGAATCCCCGGGCGGCCAAGGCCGCATAAAGGATGGGTGCGGCATGGCCCTTCGATGGGATGAACCGGTCTCGGTCGGGATCCTGGGGATTTTGCGGATCGATCTTCATGTGGTGGAAATACAACGCGGCAACGATGTCTGCGGCGGACAAGGAACCGCCCAAATGGCCGCTTTGGGCTCGATAGACCATTTCCAACACATCCCGACGGAGCTGCCCGGCCCGTTCCTTAAGCTCCTGGATTAAGTCCTGGCTGCTCATCTGGCAATCCCTCCTCTTAGTCCACCGGCTGGAGAACCAGCTTCAGGCCTTCTTTGGCCTCAAACATCCGGAAAGCTTCCTCCCACTCGGTCAAGGGCAATACGTGGCTGACC
>JAAZLZ010000057.1 GCA_012799075.1 Bacillota bacterium | reverse complement strand
CCGACAATCAAACCGCTCTGTCTCATCCTTTCCATGATGTCCTGATGCTTAATCCGTTTGCTCGACAGTACTATTGGCCTCGTCTACCGCAGCGGACAGGTCGCCTTGGCTCAGCCCGCCTAGTAAGTCGACGATTCTCCTGACCGGCGCCGTTAAGTAACGGGCAAAAAGAAGTCCCACCCCAACGGCTATCAATCCCATGACGATGGCAAGAACGGTGCTCCGCCGGGCTAGCTGTTTAGTAGATGCTAGGGCTTCGCTTACAGGGACTTCAACCACCAAACCCATCCCCGCCAGCGGTATATGGGCATACATGCCAAAAACCTCAGCACCGTCCGGCCCTTCATAGCGGGAGAACCCGCGGCCCCCCTGACGAATATGAACTGCTGCGTCAGTATTCAATGGACCATCGGCCTTTGCGCCCCGAACTTGGATCACTGGCTCACCCGCGCCGCTTAAAAGATAGCTTTGGCCTCCATAGCTGACCTTCTGATTGGCCACAAGATCAAACAAGGTGTCCAATTGAACGGCTCCTCTGACCGCTCCCTTAAAGACACCATTCTCCATCACCGGTGCTGCTACAGTCACGACCATGTTCCCCGTAGCCCTAGACAACAGGGGGTCAGAAAAAGTGTCTTTACCAGTGCGCACCTGCTGAAACCACTCCCGATCCCAAACGTTGAAGCCAGCCACATCGAAATTGGGGTTGGAGGCCACAATGCCCTGCCCCTTATCGTCCACGTAAATGACATTCTCATAGAACAGCAACTCTTTTTGGGCCGCCGCCAGTATTGGACTGAGGGCCAACGGATCCCGTACAGCAGGGTATTCGGTCATGACCTTCATTTCGCGCATCCGCTGGTTAAACCATTCCTCGATATATTCGATGTTTTTTTCGCCCAATACGAGTATTTCATTCCCGATAGCCTTGATCAGGAGCTTCTGTCCGCTGATGATCGCATAGCTGACCCCAATTGTCAAAGGTATTAGAGCGACCAGCGCAAACACCACCGACGTTTTCAGCGATAGACTTCGCAGCCAAGCCAATATCGACACCTCCCTTGCTTGCCCTTACACGGTCCATTTCGAGCTTGCACGGGGCTTTCCGATCAAGATAATTTATCCACCTGCCCCAGGATGTTGCACATAGGACTACAGCAGTCTATCGCAGTTGGGGTCACCTTTATGCCTTGCCTTCACAATGAGCGCTAAACTCCTTATCACCAAAGACACAGCCTTCACGCTATCTCCACCCGGTTAAGACTCCCGATGCCGTACACCACCTAGTCTTTAACCACGTCAGTACAGGGCACTGCTGCCAACGATACCATTTCCGCCAAATCAATGATATAATAAACCAACTATCATGGAGGGGGTTGCACATGATCGCACCACTCAAGATCGCTCATATGGAGCCCCGCGTGCCGATAATCCAGGGCGGGATGGCCGTTCGGGTTTCGACAGGGAAGCTGGCTGCTGCGGTGGCAAAAGCCGGAGGCATAGGGACCATCGCGGGAACTGGACTCACACTGGCCGAACTGACCGAAGAAATCAAGAAGGCCCGCGTCCTGGCAGAAGGCGTCGGTTACATTGGCGTAAACGTACTTTTTGCCGTGAAGCAGTTTGCTGAGCTGGTAAAGAAGGCCATGCAAGAGAAAGTCGACTTTATCGTCTCCGGGGCCGGCTTTTCCCGGGACATGTTCGATTGGAGCAGGGACTTTGGAGTCCCCGTTATCCCCATTGTCTCATCGAGCCGACTGGCCAAGCTGGCAGAGCGACTTGGGGCTGCCGCGGTAGTTGTTGAAGGTCAGGAAGCCGGCGGACACTTGGGAACCGATCGGCCCTTGGCGGAGATCCTCCCCGAAGTGGCTTCGGCTGTGAACATTCCAATTATCGCCGCCGGCGGCTTGACGGACGGCCAGGACATAGCCGCAGCCATGAAGCTAGGCGCGTCCGGAGCCCAATTGGCAACCCGATTTGTGCTCAGTGAAGAGTGTGAAGCCCATCCTAATTTTAAGCAAATGTACTTGTCCGCCAACCAAGACGATCTGGTCCTAATCCAAAGCCCCGTCGGCCTACCGGGACGAGCCTTGCGGAATCAGCTCACCGACCTCATCAGCCGGGGCGAGGCCCGCATCCAGAACTGCAGCCAGTGCCTAAAGCGATGCAGCGCCAAGTATTGCATTCTTGATGTACTGAGAAGGTCCGTCACCGGCGATACGGTCAACGGACTTGTCTTCGCGGGCAAAAACGTCTTCAAAACCAAGAACGTCCTTCCAGTCAAGGAAATCATGGACAAGTTGGCTCGGGAATTGGCAGCTGCCCTGACCTAGGGGGCGGCTTGCAGCCGGGAGCTCGGCTTCCCTTGGGCCAAGTGGAGCCGACTGTACAAACCACCAGCCTGCAACAGCTCATCATGGCTTCCTGCTTCCGCAACCTTTCCGTCCATTAACACCAGGATCTTGTCGGCATTCTGGATCGTCGATAGACGATGGGCGATCATGATGGTGGTCTTGTTTGTTTTGAGGCGATCGAGGGCCTCTTGAATCAGTATTTCTGTTTGGGTGTCCACGGACGATGTAGCCTCATCCAAAAGCAAAATAGGGGCATCCTTCAAGACAGCCCGGGCGATGGAAATCCTTTGTTTCTGCCCACCGGATAGCTTCGCGCCCCTTTCCCCCACCTCTGTCTCATAACCCCGGGGAAGCTCCAGAATGAAATCATGGGCATTGGCGGCTTTGGCGGCCGCAACTATCTCCTCATCAGCAGCATCCGGACGCCCAAAGATAATGTTTTCCCTCACCGTGCCAGTGAACAAGAAGACGTCTTGGGAAACAACGCTAATATGCTTGCGAAGGGACTGGAGTCTAATCTTCCGGATGTCCAGGCCGTCAATGAGGATCTCACCGGAATCAGGATCATAGAACCTGGGAATCAACCGGGCAAGGGTTGTCTTGCCCACACCGGTGGTCCCCACTAGAGCCAAGGTCTCCCCAGGTTCAACCCGGAAGGATATCCCCTTCAAAACCGGCATGTTTTTGTTGTAGCCGAAGTTCACCTCGCGAAATTCAATGGAACCCTCCACCGATTCCAATTCAACGGCATCGGGCCCATCGGCGATTTCCGGTTCCATCGCCAGGATTTCCAGGACCCGCTCAGCACTGGCCAAAGCATGCTGTAAGCCTTCGTTAATCCTTCCAAGAGCAGTAATCGGTTCATAGAACAAACTCAGATAAAGCAAGAAGGCCACTAAATCCTCGATGGGCAAAAGATCCTGTAAGGCCAGCCTGCCTCCGAAGAAGATGACGATTACCGTGCCTGTGCTTGCAATAAACTCAATGCCGGGGCGAAAAGCATTGCTGAGCTTTAGGGCCCTCAAGATAGCCCTAGTATGAGCAGCAATGGCCGCCCTTGTCCGGGCGCTGGCCTCCGCCTCCCTCGTAAACGCCTTGATCTCGGTAATACCTGCAAAATTGTCCTGGAGGATGGCATTTGCCTCCGCCAGTTCCCCTTGGGCCTCCCTAAACAAGGGCCGGGACACCTTGCTGAACTTCAACACCATCCAAGCAAGGGCCGGCACCGGTATCATGGTATAAAAGGCTAGCCGATGATTCATCGTAAACAAGATGGCCCCAATCCCAGCTAGCATCAGTACGTTAACCACCATTGTCGGAATCGCATGGGCCAGCAATTGCTCAAAATTGCGGGTATCATTGATCACCGTCGACATGAGCTCCCCCGTCTGCTTTTCTTGGAAATAGCGGAGGGACAATGTCTGTAGATGATCATAAAGATGCTGTCTGACCTCCCTTACGATATTCCAAGCTGCATAGTGGGAGACGTAATTGGTGCCAAACTGAAAGATGGCCCGGAGCGAGTAAACGATGATCACTAGGAGGGCAAGCAAATCGACCCGACCCAAATCGCCAGGTTGCCCTTCCGTCACCATTTTAATGAGGTTGCGAATCATCCAAGGGCCAGCCATGCTCGTGATTGTAACCAATACCATGCAAAGGACCGCCAGCACCAGCCACCACCGGTATGATTTAACAAAACGCCACAGGGCTCGCAGCTCCCTCACTTGTTACCCTCACCCTCAGGAAACCTTGCTCGCCCAACCATGTCCTTAATGTCCAATAGACATCCCCCTTCTCACTTCTTCCTCCGTATCGGCCTTTTGTTATAGCCCTGCTCGTCATATGGCTCCAGTCTTTCCAGCCATTTGGCCTCAAGCTTCTTGAGCTCTTCTTTTTTATTGAAATAGTCTTCCTTTTT
>JAAZLZ010000056.1 GCA_012799075.1 Bacillota bacterium | reverse complement strand
CAAACACCCTGAAGTACTCCCCGATCTGGGGAATGCCAACGATCGCTTGCCCGGCCAAGGGGGAGACAACAAACAGGGTATGGAACAGAAGCAGTCCCAGCAGGGCCTGCCAAATGGTGGCCCTTCGGGCGGTCGCCCCTCCCACCAGCAAGGCGGCGATGGCAAAGGTCCCCACCTGTTCATGGCTGTTGTAGGTATTTAGTGTACTGATGTTTTGCAGAAAGATTAGCTGACCCCAGGCGGCCAAGACCGTGGACAGGATCATGGCGATGATCCGAGTCCGGTCCACGTCAATTCCTGCCACAGCTGCAATTTGCATGTCCTGCCCCACGGCCCGCATCTTCTGGCCCAGCCGGGTGCGCATCAGATAATGAATAGCAGCGCAAAGGGCAGCCGTCAGAAGAAGGGTGGCCGTCGGGATGCGGATGCCGGCCACATCGATCCGCCACAGCTTGTCCAGTACCTGGGCAATGGGATAAAGATCCACTGTATTGCGCAGTCCCACTCCGCCGGGAAGCATCATTGCCCGATTCTTCATCGGAATGACGGTGCCCACGAGGAAGAGGAACACCAGCTGATAAAGGCCGTTGACAAAAAAGCCAAGGATCATCGAGGTGATCATCTCCCGGCCCTTGGCGCGGTTTAGGACCAAGCCAGCCAGATACCCCATGACAATAGCCAGGGGGACCGAACCGGCCATGGCCCAAAGAAGACCAGCCAGACCCCGAATCTTGTAATGGGTGACGGCAATGACGGCCGCTTGGCCGGCCATGGCGCCGATGACGATGGCAAAGTTCAAGCCCAATCCGGCGGAAACGGGAATTAGCAGCGATAAGATCAAAAAGCTATTTCGGGCCAGCCGCGCAATTATCTCATTGACAAGGAACAGGGGGTCGATTTCGGCCACGATCACCCCAAGGGTGCACAGGACCGCGAATAACACCGGAACGGCGTTTCGCTTCAGCAAGGACAAAGGGCTACTTGCCTCTTTCCCTGCAGGCAGCACAACGCTTTCACCTTTCAAGCTATCTCCCCCCACTGGCCCTGGTTAGGGCGTATAGTATCATTCCGTTGCTGATAATCAGCCGGGCCACCTCGGAGATGTCTCCCCCGATGATATGACTGGTCACCGGCAGCGCAATCGTCAGCAGCGTTTGAAACAAGAACGTACCCAGGATGACATGGCCAACGGTGGCCTTCTCCAAGCTTGCCCCACCGATTAAGATGGCAGCAACCGCGGGAAAAGCCATCATCAAGGGAGCCATATAGAGCTGCAAGAAGCCATAGCTCTGGGCATAAATAATAATCCCCACCGCGCCGAGGATCGTTGACAAGACGATGCCCACGGTGCGCATCTGGGGAACATCAATCCCCGCGGCCCGGGCAAACCTGGGATTGTCTCCGGCAGCCTGCATGGCCAAGCCCACCTTCGTCTTAAGGAACAACTGCACCAACAGGCAAAGGAGAAGAAAAGCCCCCACCAAGCCAAAGGGTATTTCCAACTGTCCGATTTTCAAGAGCAAGAATCCATTCAGCACTTTGCCAAAGTGCTTGTCTAGGGTTAAGGTATACCTCAAACCCCGACCTCCGATAGCCCAGATCAGCTCCGGATTGTCGAAGGGAGCAAGGAGCCAAAAGATGCACATGAACGCGACACTGGAAAACCCCACATAGGTCCCAACCATCATTTCTTGGCCCTGCACCCGGTTGAGCAGCCAGGCGTAAAGCCAGCCCAAGATGGCAGCCAAGGGAAGGCTGAAGAGGAGGGCAGCAGCCAACCCGCCAAAGCCCTTCAGCTCTAGCTGCATGCTGATTAGGGCTCCAACCAAGCCGCACAGTATGCCTACCGGCAGGCCGAAGTTGAGTCCCACTCCACAGCTGATGGTAGGAACCATCGCCAGCACCAGAATCCCATTCATGCCAAACCGAACCAGGGAGGCGCTAAGCAACTGGCCCGTAGACAGCCCCGTTAGACTTCCGAGGATGAACAGAACAAGAACAAAAGCGATGATGATCAGCCGCGGAATGCCGAATCTTTCCACGAGATTTTCCAACCGCTGCTTCATCCTCCGGTCACCCCCGTTCTTTTGCCGCCGGCCATCATCAATCCGTACTCCACATCGGGGGCATCGGGATCTAGAATCCCCACCAGCCGCCCCTGGTAAATGATAGCGATGCGATCACAGATCTTCCGCAGTTCAGCCAGCTCGCTAGAAGTAATCACTACGGTCATGTTCATTTTGCGGTTAAACTCAACTAGAAGGTCCAAAACCAAGTTCTTTGCTCCCACGTCGATCCCCCGGGTCGGCTCCGAGGCAAACAGGATCTCAGGTGATAGGGTCAAGGCCCGGGCAAGACAAACCTTCTGCTGATTGCCGCCGCTCAGCCTCCGCACAGGCTGTTCAGGACCCCGGCAGCGAATGTCGAGCTCCTTGATCATCCGCAGGCCATGCTCTCGTATTTCAGCACTATCCTGCAGCTTGAGCCAGGATCCAGGCAAGAACCCTTTCAAGAATCGGTCTTGAGCCTGAAGGCTGGTGAAGGCGATGTTGTGCTCCAACGATTCGCCAAGGAGAAGGCCCGTGCCCCGCCGGTCTTCGGAGACAAAGGCTATGCCCCTGCGCAGCACCTCAGCAGGATCATCCAAGGGCAAAGGTTCGCCGTCTTTCATGACTTCTCCCGTTGCCGGGTAAAGACCCATGATCCCGTTGGCAACTGCCACCTTGCCATGGCCTGCCAAGCCGCCCAGCCCGATGATTTCACCCCGCCGGATGGCAAGGTCCAATCCATTCAGCCTTTCGCCGGGCATGTCAACCACCAGGTTCCGCATATCCAAGATAATGTCTTCATCACTAGGCTCCCGGACACGGGCTGGCAAGGCGGGTCTTTCGATCTTGCGTCCGACCATGAGCTCAGCGATCCGGTCCAGATGGGCCTCTTCCCCGGAGAGCCTGCCGACCACTTCGCCGTCCCGCAGGACGGTAATCCGGTCGGCCACCGCCGCAACTTCATCGAGGCGGTGGGAGATGAACAAGATGGCCAGGCCCGACTGGGCCAGCTTTCGAATGGCCGTCAAAAACAGCTCTGCCTCACTTTCGGCCAAAACCGCCGTCGGTTCATCGAAAACCAACAGCCGCACATTGCGCTTGTCGATTTCCCGGGCAATCTCAACAAACTGCATGTAACCCACCGGGAGCCCCGCAACCGGCAGCCACTCATCGATCCCAACACCCAGCTTGTCCAACGCAGCTCTGCTGTCCCGGCCCATTTGGTCCATGTCAAGCACTTCCAGGCTCTTGCCAAAAAGCCGACTTAAAAGATTCGGACGGCTGATCTCCCGGTTCAGCTTGATGTTTTCGGTGACGGTAAATCCCGGTATCAGCATAAATTCCTGGTGAACCATGCCGATTCCCAGAGCCATGGCGTCGGCAGGGGCCAAAATGTCCACCTGTTCACCGCCTATGTAGATCTCTCCCTCATAACCCCCTGTTTGATGAATGACAGGCATGCCAAACAGGATGTTCATCAGGGTGGACTTGCCCGCACCATTTTCTCCGACCAAGGCATGGATTTCCCCCTGGTCTACCTCCAAGCCTACTTCCTTGAGGACCGTCGTTCCATAATATTTCTTTGTGATACCTTGCATCCTCAAAGCTTGTGCCACTCCAGCACCATCCTCCCTCGCGGAGGCGGCATCCAAGGGAGGCGGGCCCAGGCAAGGGCCCCAAGCCTCCAGTTGTCCCTCCGTACGGGTTTACATGATGTAAGCCAGGTGCCCTGCCGGGGCACCTGGCTTACCTGGCAGCTGCCAGCCTAGAACTCTGTTACGCCAAAAACAACAGACGGCGCTGTCAACAAGTAGAAGTTGCCTTCCAGCCGATTGATGGTAACCTCGCCGCCGGCTACTCCACCGAAGATCTCGCCTACGGACTCCATATCGGCGAAGTCCAAGTCCTTCTCGACTGCCGCCCGAGCTACCTCAACACCTGCTTCGACGGCCATCATGTTGAAAGGAACAGCCCAGGTGCCAAAGCGGCCGGCGCCGCCCTTAGACACGATAGCCTCATCGATGGCCTTGAGGATGGCAGTCATGTCGCCTTGCATATCATCGGTAATAGCCAGGCCCAATGCACCGACATAACCATGGGTCGGGCTGGGGCAGCACTGCTCGGGGAAGATGGCCCCGGTCTCTAGGGCTTTGATGATCAAAGGCTCCTGCATGGCGCAGTTGGTGCTAAAAACAGCAATGTCCTTGCCGTGCTTGGCCACCTGGCGGGGGAGGTCCTCCAGGATGAACTGCTGCGCGCCGGGAATGCCCGCATCACCCATGGGGTCGGGAGCTGTGACGAAGATGAACTCCAGACCCAGCTTCTCCGCCTCGTCCTTCATGATGTCCCGTCTTTGAGCCAGAAGCTCATAGGACATATGGCGGGGGAAGGAGTAATGGAGGAACTTCTTGGCCCCCATATCAGCGGCCAAACGAACGATGGTGCGGCCTCGGCCCAGGTTGTCCGTCTCCAAAACCACATCGGCGGTCTCAGCAACTAAGTACGGGTCTTCGTGGGGAACCCCAAGGACAAACTTCACATCAGGACGCATGTCCCTGACCCGCCGGATGGCAGCCACCGTCCCCGGCACCGCCTGGCAGATCACAATAGCTTTCACGTCCTTGTCAGCTGCCAGCTGAACGATCTGAGAAATGGTCGTCTCCTGCTCCTGCATGAAGTTGTCCGGATAGGTGACATGCTTAATCATGTCCCCATACATTGCAACAACTTTCTCCGCTCCCCGGTACTCATCTTCCCCCTGGGAGACGGTCCCCGTTACAACCCCAATCTTGTAATCCGCGGCCAAAGCAAATCCACTACCTACAACAAGCATTGCACACACTAAAAACAAACAGAGAGTCTTTCTCACGGGTTCAACCTCCTTTTTCTTTTCTCAACTTTACTAGAGAAACTCTCCCTAAATTGGTTGGACAAAAAAGGCCAACATCCTCCCTTCCGGCTTGTAAGCTTCTGACAGGCAACGGCATAATCGGGCGTACAAAAAACCGAGGTCTCTCAGGCTTTCTACAGGATAGTGTCTACAGCCCGACTCCCAGCCCCTAAAGCCCCTTCCTTAGAAACTCACGTATAAAGACAACCTTCGGCAACGAAGTCAAAAACCCTGTTATGGGACAAAGTTTACAAGGAACGCAGGAGGACCACAACGCCCATCCCCGTCACTACAGTCCAAAGGAGACTGCGGGTCTTAACGGCGACGACGAAGCTGGGCAACGCGGCAAGGAGGCTGTAATTGCCCAGGGAATAGTCCAGATT
>JAAZLZ010000055.1 GCA_012799075.1 Bacillota bacterium | reverse complement strand
GCTCGTGATTGTAACCAATACCATGCAAAGGACCGCCAGCACCAGCCACCACCGGTATGGTTTAACAAAACGCCACAGGGCTCGCAGCTCCCTCACTTGTTACCCCCACCCTCAAGAAACCTTGCTGGCCCAACCATGTCCCTAATGTCCAATAGACATCCCCCTTCTCATTTCTTCCTCCGTATCGGCCTTTTGTTGTAGCCCCGCTGGTCATATGGCTCCAGTCTTTCCAGCCATTTGGCCTCAAGCTTCTTGAGCTCTTCTTTTTTATTGAAATAGCCTTCCTTTTTTTCTTCCAAAACCTCGAGGACTTCGAAGGCAAAGGCATCTGGCCCAAACTCATCCCACTCCCGTTGGAGCTCCTTATTCATGTGACTGCCCATCTCCAGCTGGAACCGTTTGCCGTTGATAGTTTTAAGATCAGGGGTAGCTGCCACCAGGATTTTCTGGTTCCGGGTGTTTCGGATCTGATAAACCCCGGCTTCCTTGTCCATTTCCTTGTACTGTAGAATCAGCTCTTTTCTTCGATCCACGCTCCCACCTCCCAAAACCGCCCCACCCAAGACTAATAGTTGTCCGGAACGGCCTCTTTTTCCTCCAGGAACATTCCTTACAAACCAAGTATACCACGCGAAGAAAAAGCTCCGGAGGCAGCAATTGCTTTCTCCGGAGCTCCTTTGCTTCGGGCCCTTTTAGGCCGCTTCTACTGCTGCTTGTAGCAGAACCACCAATCCAAACACTCTATCTCCCCAGCTTTCTCCTGTTCCTTGCGCTTGGCAATCGCGGCCTCGGAATCGGCCGGAGGCACAATTACCTTGTCACCAAGGGCTTCATTGTTCGGCCAGTTGGCCGGCATGGCGACCTTGTTCTTATCGGCGACCTGGAGGGCCTTTACCGCCCGCAAGACCTCATCGATGTTGCGCCCAACCTCCTGGGGGTAATGGAGGATGATCCGAATGATCCCCCTGGGGTCGACGATAAAGACCGATCGGACTGTGTTTGATCCCTTCCCCGGGTGCAGCATGCCAAGGGTCGATGCTACTTGTCCTAAACCGTCGGCGATTACCGGAAAGCCAATTTCTACATCCCGCTTTTCCTTAATCCATTCGACCCATTTGATGTGGGAAAAAACCTGATCGATGGATAGGCCGATGAGTTCACAATCAATACTCTCGAAGTCATTCCGGCGACGCTCAAAGGCCACAAACTCCGTTGTACAGACTGGTGTAAAATCCCCTGGATGGCTAAACAGCACAAACCACTTACCCCGGTAATCATCGGGAAGCTTCTTCTTACCATGCGTAGTGACTACCTCCAGCTCCGGGAACTTCTCACCAAGCAACGGCAGGACAGCTCTGTCTTTCGTCTCCAATGGGCTACCTCCTCGTACTAATGTAAATCATTATCGTTAGCTTTAGTATAGCTAGCCCTCATTCTTGTGTCAAGTATTATTGATAATAATTTTCATGACCACGCTTCGCATGATGGAGCGGTGTTTTACAGAATGATCAGACCACTGCCCATCCTGGCCGAGGCAACTTATCGTCACGTCTTCCCGCCCTTTTGATCAGTTTATTTCGATAGGCCTTTCGAGCACAGAATCGGAGGAACATCGAATTAGAAGGGGCCTGCGGATGCGGGTGGCGGAAAGTCCGCTCCGATGCAGACTAGGGGGGCAGCAGCCCCCCCTTGTGGGATCAACTCTATTGGTCGGTCGCTGCGCTTTCCCCGGCTATCCAGCCGAAAACGGCGATATCAGCAATCGCATTGCCGCCTAGCCGATTGGTCCCGTGGATCCCTCCCGTGACCTCACCGGCGGCATAAAGTCCGGGGATGGGATCGCCTCTGCGGTCAATGACCTGTGCCTTTGTGTTAATAGCCACTCCGCCCATGGTATGGTGTACGGAAGGGACCCGTCCACTAGCATAAAAAGGCGGTTTATCAAGCGTATACTCCAACAGGGTCTTGCCAAAGTCGGGGTCCACCCCATTGATCACGCTCTCGTTGTATCTGCGAACAGTCTCCTCGAAGGCTTGGGCAGGCACACCGATCTTCTCCGCAAGTTCCGCGAGGGTATCGGCTTTTACCACCCGTCCCTGCTCCAACAGCGTGGCAAGGGGTATTCCAAATTCCGCGGGATCCCTCACCGTCTGGGAATCGCTGATCATGAACATGAACGAATCCTCTTGTTCAAACAGGGCGTTAACCAGGACGTCCCGGCGGGCACCTTCATTGACGAACCGCTTGCCCTGCTTGTTCACGTAGATTACTTCGTTTGGTGCACTGGTGATGAAGCCAGGCAGCTCCCCAGTCGCCGGATCGCCTAAGGGCAGCAGCTGGATGAAATCCATCCCCCTAGTGGCCGCCCCCACGTCTTGGGCCATGATGATGCCATCGCCCATCGCTCCCGGCTGGTTGGTCGTGGGGATATGGGGGCCAAGCTGTGGGTTGTGGAGTATTCTAAGCTCGACATTAGCCCCAAAGCCGCCCGTCGCCAAGATCACCCCTCGACGGGCACGGATCTCGATTTCCGTGCCATCCTCGGTCACGGCCATCACGCCATACACCCGGCCCTTAAGGGGGCTTTCCCTCAGGATCTGCACCACCCTGGTCTTGAGGCGGATCTCCGCTCCGGCAGCCTTGGCCGCCTCAGAGTAGGCTCTAATCCAACCGGTTCCCGCAGGTTCGGTGGGCCGGTGGGTCCGCGGCCAAAGGGCCCCTACAACAACGAAGATCTCCTTTGGATCGAACTTCAGGCCCCGTTCAATGGTCCTATGCAGCGCAGGCAAGGCACCCTCCACTAACGTCCTGACTAGTTCCGGGTCACCCCTAAAGTCGCCCCCGGCCAGGGTCTGCTCATAATGCAGATCCACCGAGTCTTCGATCCCTAATGCCTTTTGCCATTCGGGATTCACCACATTCATGACTCCGCCGGAAATGAGGGTGTTTCCCCCGAGAAAGGCGAGTCTTTCCAAAAGCAGGACATCAACGCCTTGCTCCGCCGCAGCGGTGGCAGCAATGAGCCCCGCTCCACCTCCTCCGACTACGATCACGTCATACTCCTGCACCTGGGCCAATGCGACCGGACACACGATGAGAATCACGGTCAGTGCCAACCCAATCAAAGTGCTCAGTCTGCGCATGTCGCCTCCTCCTTTTTGTGATAGTGAACGTTACCGCCTTTATCTTCGCCCATTGTGCAAAGATTCCTGCTAGTTCTGTTTTCACGTCTGTATTCTGTCTCTTGCGCGCCTGAAGGTTGCAAAGGCCGGGGTCCTAGGCTTGGATCTCCTCAAGGACCGTCAACGATTGCAACCTCGGTCAGCTATTTAGTTTGCAGAAACCGCCAGAGCTCATCCTCCTCTGGTCCGTCGAGGATGCGCTTGTCCCCTTTCTTGCCATGCACAACTCGAAGTCCGTCGGTCGCATGGCCGATGATGCCGGCTTTGATTCCTTCCTCGGCTAGGGCATCGACCAATTCCCTCCCCCGGGGCGTTGCGAAAAGCATAGTTCCCGAGGAAATCAGGCCTAAAGGATCAAGCCCCAGGTGCTGGCAAATGAGGGCCGTCTCCGATCTAATAGGCACCCGTTCCTGCCAGACCTCAACACCTACTTTGGAGGCTTCCGCCATCTCCCAGAGGGCTCCATACAAACCTCCCTCAGTCACATCATGCATCGCCGAGACCCCGTGGGCAGCACCGATCCTCCCCTCGGGAACGACGCTGATTTCAGACCAAAATCCTTGGCTCCGGGTAATTACTTCCTTCCCCACCAAAGGCCGGAGGAGCTCTTCAAAATCAGTTGCCAAAATCGCCGTCCCTTCTATCCCAATCCCTTTACTGATTACTAAATCGTCCCCGGGACGGGCCCCACCAGAGCTGACAAAGCCATGGCGCGGCGCCCTTCCAAGGGCAGTGACCACCACTAAGGGCTCTTTCACTTTCGAGGTGAGTTCGGTGTGACCCCCTAAGACTTCAATCCCAAGCTCCCCCGCCGCCTTATCGATATCCTCCATCAGGACCGCCAGTTCTTGTTCCGGGTAAGATTCAGGCAGCAGCAAGACGACTTGGACCCCAACCGGACTTGCCCCATTTGCGGCAACATCATTGCAGGAGACATGGACGGCCAGCTCCCCTAGACGCGTCCCTGCGCCGGTGATCGGATCGCTGGAGATAACACAGACCTCATCGCCAAAATCAACGACAGCCGAATCTTCCCCCACTGCTGGCCGCAGCAGGACATCATCCCGGCGCTTGCCCAATCGACCTAGAACCAAAGCATGCAACCGATCCGGCGGCAACTTGCCGATTTTCACCTGTTCCTCCCCCGATTCAAGGCCCAAGTCGCCAATGCCTTGGCAAAGGCCTGTATAGTCTTATCAATGTCTGCCGTTGTATGGGCAGACGAAAGAAACCCGCCATTTCGCATCAGGTCCACTCCTTCCAGAAGCATGGCCTTGCGTAATTCATTTGCCCCAGGCCCTTTGGCCAGTTCAGCCAGTCTCTTGTAGTCGGCATCGGCTGGCTCCACCTCCAGGGCAATATGGAACATGGACCCCTGGACATAAACCCGGCCCTCAATCCCTGTTCGATGGAGAACCTCGTTCATTCCATCGGCCAACTGTCCGCAGAGTCCGTTGGCCTGCCGGATGCAATCTCCTTTGGCCACTTCCTCCAACACGGCAATTCCCGCCGCGGCGGAAAGGGGATTGGCATTAAAGGTTCCCTGATGGGCAACCTTCCGGTAGCGATTCCAATCCAAGTCGTCCTTGAATTCCAACAGCTCCATGATTTCTTGCCGTCCAGCCACCGCTCCCCCAGGCAAGCCACCGGCAACTACTTTGGCTAAACATACCAGATCAGGAATGACCCCGTAATACTCTTGGGCGCCGCCGGGGGCCAGCCGGAAACCGGTGACCACTTCGTCAAAAATGAGGACCACTTCGTTTTCCGCGGTAACCCGGCGTAATTCCCGCAGGAACTCTCCCGTGGTGGGAATAGCTCCCCAAGAACCACCGCCGGGTTCGACGATGACTGCTGCCACATCCCCCTCCTGCTTGATGGCATCCTCCACCAGGGCCAAATCATTGGGCGGCAGGGAAATGGTCGACTCCAACGAAGACCGAAGGACTCCGGCGGAAGCAGGCACCTCAAAGGGCAATATGACCGAGGGGGTCACAGCATCATGCCATCCGTGAAAGTGACCGGCAAACTTGATGGTCTTTCCCCTCCCGGTAAAAGCCCGGGCAAGACGCATGGCAAGTTGGGTCGCCTCGGTGCCCGAACCTACAAAACGCACCTTGTTAGCTGCGGGCATCAGCTGACTGATCAGCTCGGCCCATCGAACCTCAAGCTCATGACAACCCCCAAAATGGGTTCCCCTTGCCACCTGCTCTTGGATCGCCTGCACCAATTTCGGGTGGGCATGACCCAAAAGCAATGCACCATGGCCCATCCAGTAGTCAACATACTCATTGCCGTCCACATCCCACTTTTTCGAGCCGTTGGCCCGGTCGATGTATGGGGGAAAGGGAGTCAGATGACGCCCATCATGGGTAAGTCCACTGGGAAGGACCTGACAAGCCCTTTCGTATAGAATCTTGGAATGTGGAAGCTGAGCGTTAAATCTCTCTTCAAAAGAGCGTCGATCCACGTAGCGACCCCCCAACTCATCTTATGGAAATATACACAGTCCCCCGCCTTACCCAATCATAGATCTTCGCTCTGGCTTTTCGCTTGATTAGGTTGCGACTCCAGGGCACCAAGAGGAAGAAGCCTGCGGCATCGGTCATCAGGCCTGGAGTGGCCAAGAGAAGTCCGCCAATCAAAATCAATAGGCCATCCAAGAGCCCCTCCGCGGGCACCCGGCCCTCGTCGAGTTGGGCGGCCATCCGGCGTAAAACCGCTAGGCCTTGGGACTTAGCCAAAGCTGCCCCAATCACCCCCGTGCCCAGCACCAACCCGATGGTGGGCCGTGTACCCACCTGACGGCCGAGTTCAATTAGCACGGCCAGCTCAGCGATGGGGAGCAGGATAAGAGCGAGGAGCAGCCAGACCATGGTCTATTCCCCTTGCATGGTATGGATTTGAAGCAGATTCGTTGACCCAGGGGTCCCAGTCTTCACCCCCGCGGTAATCGCGGTGACATCCCCGGGCACGACCAAGCCGCTTTCCAATGCCGCTTGGTAAGCTACATCGATCATGTCGTCGATGTGCTCCGTCCGAGGCACTACGACCGGGTGCACGCCCCAAGTCAATGTCAACCGGCGACATACCTCCAAAACAGGTGTAACGGCGATAATGGGACACCGAGGGCGGTACTTGGACACCATCCTCGCGGTGCTCCCCGACTGGGTGGAACACAAGATGGCGGCCAAGTCCAAGTCTAGAGCAGCCTCACAAGTAGCATGGCTAATGGCCTCCGCCACCGAATCACGGGCAAACTCCCGCTTAAGCTCCAAGTTCTTGCGGTAATCCAACGAGTTTTCAATATGGGTTGCGATCCGAGCCATCATCTTGACCGATTCGACGGGGTACTTGCCCACGGCCGTTTCACCTGAGAGCATTACCGCATCGGTCCCATCGAAAATGGCCTGGGACACGTCCGTCACCTCCGCCCGGGTGGGACGGGGATTGCGCACCATGGATTCTAACATTTGGGTAGCCGTAATCACCGGCTTGCCCGCCCGGTTGCAAAGGGCAACGATCCTCTTCTGAACCAAAGGAACCTCTTCGGGAAGGATCTGAACCCCCAGGTCGCCCCGGGCAATCATGATCCCGTCAGCGGCGTCGATAATCCCTTCAATGTTTCGGATTCCCTCTTCGCTTTCAATCTTAGCGATGATGGGCAGGTCTCCCCCCCGCTGCCGGATCAGATCGCGGATCTCATCCACGTGTTCCTCCCGGCGAATAAAGGAGGCTGCCACGAAATCGACCCCGTGCTCGATGCCAAACTCGATATGCTCAACATCCCTTTCCCCCAGGGGGGGCAAGTCGATATCCACCCCGGGCAGGCTGACTCCTTTGCGGCCGGGCAGGGGCCCTCCTACGACCACTTCACAGTGGACCTGTTCACCTTTGATCTCCTTGATGCGCAGTTCAATGAGTCCGTCATCAAGCAAGATGGCTCCCCCAACCTTGACTTTCTGGGGCAAAACGTCATAGTCGATGCCGATCTGTTGGGGGGTTGTATCGACATTCCTGGGAAGCACAACTATTTCTTGCCCAGCTTCAAGATCGACCGGTCCATCAGGGGCAGGACCTGTACGAAGCTTGGGCCCTTGGATGTCAAGCAGAATTCCAACTGGCTTTTGCAGGGCTTTTGAAGCTGACCGCAAGTTCTCAAGGCGCTGCAGATGTTCATCCATGGTGCCATGGGAAAAGTTTAGCCGGGCCACATCCATGCCTGCCCGGATGAGAGCGGTTATTTTCTCTAACGACTCGCTTGCAGGACCGATTGTGCAAACGATCTTGGTTCTACGCATCGGGTCACCTCCTATTAGACCGAAGCCAATACATTGGCCAGTTCATACATGTTCCGATCCAACTCCTTTGTCTCATTCAAGATGTCATCTAACGGGGTGGCCCGCAGCTC
>JAAZLZ010000054.1 GCA_012799075.1 Bacillota bacterium | reverse complement strand
TAATGGGAGTACTCCACTTCAGCCTGGTGGAAGACATCCCCATAGGTCACATCGCCCACCCATTGGAGTTCGAAGAAACTGTCCTTCTTTTGGATATACATGGCTAACCGTTCAATCCCATAGGTTATCTCCACCGGCACCGGATGAAGATCAACGCCTCCCAGCTGCTGAAAATAGGTGAACTGGGTGATCTCCATTCCATCGAGCCAGACTTCCCATCCCAGACCCCACGCCCCCAGGGTGGGCGATTCCCAGTCATCTTCCACGAACCGAATATCATGATCTTCCAGCACGATGCCTAACGTCTGCAGGCTGCCCAAGTAAAGATCCTGGGCATCGGGCGGAGACGGTTTCATGATGACTTGAAACTGATAGTAATGCTGCATGCGGTTGGGATTCTCACCATAACGGCCATCGGTCGGCCGACGTGAGGGTTGAACATAAGCCGCATGCCAAGGTTCGGGACCCAGCACCCGAAGGCTTGTGGCCGGGTGCATGGTGCCTGCCCCCACTTCCATGTCGTAGGGCTGGTGGATAATGCAGTTTTGTTTGCTCCAATACTCTTGTAAGGTAAAAATCATCTCCTGCAAATTCATTCCGTCACCTCCCCGATGACAACGACAAAACCCCTTCACACCCCGGCAGCTTGACAGCCGGAGACGAAAGGGGTCCTTCCGCGGTTCCACCTCTTTGGCACCCAAAGGGGTACCCGCCCTTTTGGCTTCCGAGCGCTCCTCAAGCAACGCCCCCGCACCCGGAACTCGATATGTTCGCCTGAGACGGCCCCTTCTCTCGCTCATCGCCAGAGCAATATTCGCTTCATTTACTAAAGAAAACCATACTCCATGCTACCCTAGCAGCGCCCGATTGTCAATGGGAAGCTTCCGGCGACTCCAGGTTGGAATCCTTTCGTTCCACTTCCAGGGTGCATTTGGTCAATAAGCCGAAAACCCCCGCCGCCAGGGCCAGCTTAGGCGCGATGATGCCGCCGACCACCCCGGCGGTAAGGGGAATATCCAACAGCACTTCCCCTTCCCGCTTAATCCGGACCCGCACCGCATTGCCCTGCTTGATGACCTCCCGAAGCTTCCCCATAGCCTCCTTCCCTTTGAGCTCCCACTCTTCTTTCGGACCGCTGTGCCGCTGCTCAGCCATGATCAAAGCCTTGACGATATCCCCTTCGGCTTCATCCAGCACCGCTTTGGCCTCCGCGTAACTCAGGTCCGCCCGGCGCCGCAGAATATCGATCTTCTCCAGTTCTTCCATTCCGATTCCTCCTCATCCTTGCAGGGTCTGCAGAAACTCGAGGGATTTCAGGGGTCTGGCCAGACGATAATCCACATATCGCCTCAGCACCTCCTCCATTTCCGACGCTACCGCTGGCAGGGGCCTCAGCCTACTGACCAGGGTAATGCGGCCCTCGAGAAGACATCGCAAAGTCTCCCACGCACCCGGACTGATCTTAAGGGCGGCAGGATCCTCCCCAGAGCACGATTCGCAAAGGAGTCCCCCCTTAGCCACGCTAAAACGAGGGTGGACATACTGCCGCGTTCCACAGATGGTGCAATCCGTAAGCCGTGGTCGATAACCTAACTGATTCATCAACTGCAGCTCGAAGAAACGCAGGAGAACACCTTTCGCACCATGTTCAACCAGAAAGTCAAAGCTGTCCAGCAAAAGCCTAAACAGCTCTTCCTGGGGATCCCGCTCTTCCACCAGCACATCGACAAGTTCGGCCAAATAAGCCGCGGCGGCCATCCGATCTAGTTCTTCCCGCAACTGGCGATAGGAATTAATCAGCTCCCCTTGAGCCATGCTGTCCATCCCTTTGCCGCGAAAGAAAAGATACCGTCCATGGACAAAAGGTTGGGAGACCGCCAGCAGTCGGCTGCGCATCCTCCGTGCTCCCCGGCCTGCAGCCCGGACCTTGCCTTCGTCCTTTGTGTAGAGGGTGATTGCCTTGTCTGCCTCTCCTAGGTCCCGCGTCCTAAGCACAATGGCTTCCGAACGATAACAAGCCAAAAACAGCATTCCTTCCTTAGAGTAGATTGCCCTTGCCTCAACTCGATTATCCCTTTACCGCCTGAAGAGGTAAGCAGCAAGAGAAAGGATGGCACTGATGATGATGCATGTCGTCAGGGGAAAGTAGAAGCTAAAGCCATTCCGTCGAATATGGATGTCTCCGGGAAGTCGGCCAAGCCCCCCCGGCAGCCTGCCCGCCGTCGTGAGAAAGAGTCCCACCAAGACCAGAACAACGCCGAAAAGGATCAGCATCCGGCCCATTCCTTGAAATCCCGACATGAGCTCCCTCCTCAGTCGAACAGCTCCTCTTGCTCCTGCAGCCGATCGAGCATATTAAAGTGCTCATAAGCAATTCTAGTTGCCACCCTGCCCCGGGCGGTGCGCTGCAGGAATCCCATTTGCAGGAGAAAAGGCTCGCACACATCTTCAATTGTGTCCGCCTCCTCATTAATCACCGCCGCTAGGGTGTCTAACCCCACAGGACCGCCATCAAACTTGTCGATGATGGCCATCATCAACTGGCAGTCAACAGAATCAAGCCCCAAAGGATCAACGCCTAAAAGTTCAAGGCTTCGCCGGGCCATCGAACCTGAGATTTCCTTCTCCCCCTTAACCTGGGCAAAATCCCGCACCCGCTTGAGGAGACGATTGGCTATCCGGGGGGTTCCCCGGGAACGGCAGGCAATTTCATAGACTGCATCCTCTGTGATGGCCACCCCAAGTATTTGGGCCGAGCGTTTGATAATGGTCAAGAGCTCCTCCGGTTCATAAAACTCAAGTCGGCTGATGACCCCAAAACGGTCCCGCAAGGGGGAAGTGAGCATGCCCGCCCTGGTAGTGGCCCCCACCAAGGTAAAGGGGTTCAGCTCCAAGCGAACTGAACGGGCCCCAGGTCCTTTGCCGATAACGATATCGACCACCCGATCCTCCATGGCGGGATAAAGAATCTCCTCCACCGTGCGGCTGAGGCGATGAATCTCATCGATGAACAGGATATCCCCCGGCTGCAAATTGGTCAAGAAAGCAGCCAGATCCCCCGGTCTTTCCACCGCCGGTCCTGAGGTCACCCGGATATCGGCCCCCATCTCATTGGCGATCACATGGGCCAGCGAGGTCTTTCCTAAACCGGGCGGTCCATAAAGAAGGACATGGTCCAGAGCTTCTCCCCGTTCCCTGGCTGCTTGAATGAATACCTTAAGATTATCGACCACCTTCTTTTGTCCCAAAAAATCCTCGAATCGGCGGGGGCGCAAGCTGGCCTCCAAGTCCACATCCTCCCAGCCGCGCACTTGTGATAGAACTCCTTCGTCCACAGCAATCCCTCCTTGCAGCCAAACCTAGAGCAGGTGCCGCAGGGCTCGGCGCAGAATATCCTCCGCCCCGTCTCCCCCCTGTTCGGCTACAGCCTGCTGCAAGGCAGCACTTGCTTCCGCTCGAGTATACCCTAAAGTCATCAGCGCAGCTAAAGCGTCGGCAGTGGGAGAGTCGGGCAGCATTTCCAAATCCCCGACACTGCCCATCTTCTTCAACCGCTCCCCCAATTCCAACACTATTCGCTGGGCCGTCTTCTTGCCTATCCCCGGGATTAAGGTTAACGTCCCCAGGTCCCCATTGATAACGGCCCGCCGGAATTCACCGGGGGAGGCGCTAGACAAAATCTTTATGCCCAACCGGGGCCCCACACCGGACACCCCGATCAATTCCATGAACAGCTGCTGCTCTTCCTGAGCCAAAAACCCATACAGGGCCCAGGCATCGTCCCGCACGTGCAAATAGGTGTGCAGGATCAGCTCCTCTCCAACGACAATCTGCTCCCAGGCAGAGCTGGGCACTTGGACCTTAAACCCGATGCCCCCAACCTCGAGGACTAAGTAGTCCACACCCTTGTCGATCACCACGCCCCGCAGTCGATCGATCAAAGGATCTCCCCCTTCGAGAGCAAAAGCTCAAGATTGGGCCCCATGTGGGCGTGGGTGATGGCCACCGCCAAGGCATCGGTGATATCATCAGGTCGAATATCCCCCTGTAAATGCAGGAGGAGCTTGACCATGTAGCTTACCTGCTCCTTTGCGGCCCTTCCCTGGCCTGTCAAAGCCATTTTCACTTGCAGGGGCGTATACTCCATAACCGGTATGCCCTCCCGAGCAGCCGCAAGGAGAGCCACCCCCCGGGCATGGCCCACAGCCAGTGCACTGCGGGCATTCCGGGAAAAAAACAGCTCTTCGACTGCGACCACATCGGGACGATGTGAGCTGATGAGCTGGTCAAGATGAGCATAAATTAAAGACAACCGCTGGGCTAGGGGTAGTTCCGATGAAGTCCGGACAACACCATAGTCCACCGGCCTTAATCTTTGTCCTTCAACTAGAATCAGCCCGTAACCCGTCAGGGCCGTTCCCGGGTCGATACCCATGATGATCACTCGATTAACCTCCCCCCTGGGGAGGGTATTCGACAAAGGAAAAGATGTTTCCTTCCCTTGGATCAGAAGCGTCCGCCCCGCTCCTCCCCCATGCCTTCGAGGATTTGCAGGGCCTCTTGTTCGCTTCCGACGGGTATCCCCTCGGAAAGCCGCTGGCGTTCCGTTTCCGGTATCCGATGGAGGGGCACATTGGTTTTCTTCAGCACAACGCCTCCCCTGCCCGGTCGGCCCTGAAACACCGCCGCATAGCCATCGGCTATCCCCAAGTAGAGCCGGGCATGGAAAGGACATGGTCCGCCTTCTGTTTCCACCCTGACTAGTTCCGGGGAAGACTCGAGGATCTTCCAGTCCCCGTATTGGGCGGACAGTTCCTCCCGAGTCTTGCCCACGGCCCGCAAAGGCAAAGGCCTAATGGGCAGCTCCTCCCGGCAGCCATCATCGTAGCTGATGACCATCGCAAGGCGACTGCCGGATTTGACAGGTTCAGGATACTCAATTACCGCACCATGCCAATCAGGGGCGGCCTCTTCCCTGATGAGGCCCCAAGCCCTATGCATGGTCAAATCCCGATAATGAAGCACCACTCCAAGGGCGAATCCGGCTGTAAACACAACCGTCCCCAACCAGAAGACTGTCCATTTTCCCTTGGTCGGCACCATTCTCACTCCCCCGGGGAAGTTTGTCCCTATTGTTCCCCAGGGCTGCCACAAATATGCAAAAGGACTAGGACAGCTGTTCTAGGATTTCATCGGGGATATCGAAGTTCGCGTAGACTTCTTGTACATCATCATTGTCTTCCAATGCTTCGATGAGCCTCATGAGCTGGGCCGCTTCCTCCCCCGCCACGGCCACGGTGTTTTGGGGCACATTGGTGATCTCCGCCCGTTGGAGGTTGTAGCCCTGTTCTATCAAAGCCGAGCGGACATCTTGGAAGTCTTCCGGCTTGGTGAACACCTCTCCAATCCCATCGGCGACGACCACATCTTCCGCGCCTGCTTCCAGGGCCGCCAACATGAGGTCATCCTCGCTGTCAGAACCCACCTCGACGGTGATGCAGCCCATCTTGTCAAACATCCAGCCCACACAGCCGGTCTCCCCAAGGTTGCCCCCGTGTTTGCTGAACAAGAATCGGATTTCCCCGGCGGTACGGTTGCGGTTGTCCGTCAGGATCTCAAGCATGATGGCCACCCCACCGGGTCCATATCCCTCATAAACGGTCTCCTCGTAATTCGCACCTCCAACTTCACCCAGGCCACGTTTGATGGCGCGCTCGATGTTATCATTGGGCATGTTTACTGACCGGGCTCGATCGATGGCCAGGCGCAGCCTGAAGTTGGCATCGGGGTCCCCGCCCCCCTCCCGGGCGGCCACCATCAGCTCTCGGGTTACCTTGGTGAAAGCCTTTCCTCGCCGGGCATCTTCCTTTTCCTTCTTCCGCTTGATATTGGCCCACTTAGAATGTCCAGCCACAGTACTCCCTTCCTTCACCGTCACCTTAGTGTCATCATCATTTTAGCACAATCAGACAGGGACTGCCAATCACGGGCCGACTTATCCCCAGCGCGGCCCTCAATCCTGAACTTGAGCAGTACGAATCCTGGCCAGAAGCAAAGCATAAGCTGCAACGACTAAGGCTGCTGCGGCGACGGGAGAACCGACTCTCGCAAGAAGGATGAAATCATATGACCCGTGGAGCAAGACTGCCCAGCCCAGCCCCCGGAGAATTTCCCTTGAAGGGCTGCCGGAGACAAGTTTGGCCCTGCCCAGGTGATAGCCCATGGTCCCCGCGAAGGAGGCATGGGCCAGGAAAGCAATCACCCCGCGGGTAAGGGCCACGCCGGGCCCGAACTTGAGCACATAGACGAGGTTTTCGACCGCGGCAAACCCCAAGGCCGCGGTGATCGAGTAGATTATGCCGTCCAGTACTTGATCGAATTCGACTGAGGAGTAGGCTGCCAAGAAAACAGCCAGGAGCTTTGCCCCTTCCTCTCCCAAGCCGATCACCAAGAACGATACAGCCAGGGTCCTCCCAAAGCTCGATGGACCGCTCAGAAAGCTGCGAAAGGGAGCCTCGAAGAGAATGGCCGGTCCCACCATCACCATACCCCAAAAGAAGGTGCGGACCAACATCCCCACCGGCTCCCGTTCCCTGTGATCGTAACGTTCGAAATACCACAACCAGACCAGGCCCGGAGCAAAGGACACGAGCAGCAGGCTGAGCAACCCCATCCCTAACACCCCCAGGGAAGACTTGTCCCGCTTAATCATCCTGTCCGGGTTTAGCCAGGATATGTCTCCCCGGGCCTGCCAGTTTCTTGTCCTCCTTATCAGCGGTCGAGGAACAGCTTGCCTCCTTTGGCCAAGTTCTCCTTGGCCAACTCCTCCAGCTTGATCGTCACTGCATCTTCACTGCAGCCCAAAACGTCGCAGACCAGCTTGGTCATCTCCTGAACGAGCCTGCGCTTTTGCTCGAGGGTTCGACCTTCCAACATGGCTACATTGATGATCGGCATAGCGTCGCCTCCTAAATCGCCGCCCGGAAGATGGCTATGATATCCTCCCGACTGGGCTGGCGGGGATTCAATCGGATGCCATTGACGTTCAACAAAGCATTGTCGGCCATTTCGGGAATCTTATCGGCGGGCACTCCCACCTCCCCTAAAGTAGCGGGAATACCGATGTCGCTGCTCAGCGAACGAACGGCGCTCACCGCCAATGCGGCGGCCTCCCGCTTTGTCTTTCCCTGAACGGGGGCCCCGAGGGCTTGGGCAATATTGGCGAAGCGGGGCAGACTTGCGATCAGGTTAAACTCCATCACATGGGGCAGGATGATGGCATTGCCAACCCCATGGGGAACGCCGAACATAGCCCCGGCCGCTTGGGACATGGCATGGACCAAGCCGGTGGATGAATTAGCGAAGGAGATACCGGCGATGGTGCTCCCCATGGCCATTCCCCGAGCAGCATGCAGGTCTCCTTTCCCTGCGCATAAGGGCCGCAGATGCTCACCGATCAGCCTGATGGCTTCAAGGGCCAATCCATCGGATACTTCCTGCCGCCGCTCACAAGTATAGGCTTCAATGGCATGGGTCAAGGCGTCCATGCCGGTGGCCGCCGCCACTCGGGGCGGTTGCTTGGCAATAAATTCATAGTCAACCAGGGCAACGGTAGGATATACGTAGGGACTGGCCACGCCCTTCTTGAACTGACGCTCCAAATCGGTGACTACGGCGAAACGGGTCGCCTCGCTCCCCGTTCCCGCGGTGGTGGGAATGGCGATGAGGGGGTAGAGGGGCCCCGGCACTTCCTTCCCGCGGGCATATTCAACAATCGAACCCCCATGGACCAGGATGATGTTGACCAGCTTGGCCGCATCCATGGAGCTGCCGCCCCCAACCCCGATGAAGGAATCGCAGCCCTCATCCCTGGCCACCTGGGCCATTTTGTCGACCAGTTCATTGTTCGGATCCGGTGTGACCCCATCAAACAGGAAGTAATCAACGCCCGCCTGATCCAGGCTCTCCGTTACTCCTTTGAGGATGCCCGCATTGACAATCCCCTTGTCCGTCACGACCATGGGCCGCTTGCCGCCGAGAAGCTTAATCTGCTCTCCTGTCTGCCGATGGACTCCACAACCCATCAGTATCCTAGTTGGGAAAAAGAACTCCTTAAAGGACATTACCGAACGCCTCCTTAGGTCTTTCCGATAAGTGATGTGTTAGCCATCGATTTGCCAAGACCTTCTACGAATAGAATAATTTAGGCTGTGGCAGGGACAACCTTCTCTTCCTTCCCCGAAGCTAGCGACCGTTCCAAGGCCTCCACCACCGCCACCGCCAACAGGGCATCCCTTCCGGGAGCAGCGGGAATGATCCCCTCCTGAATACACCGGAGGAAATGAACGGTCTCCTCTTTGTAGACGCCGGCGATCTGGCCATGCATCACCGGCCCCATGTTGTAGAGGGGATCTGGTTCTACCAGACCATCGGCCTTGTGGATGGTTATCCCCCGCAAATAGGGCATAACATGGATCATGCCTTTGCTGCCTACAACCTCCAATAGTGGTGATTGGCGATTGCCTTGGACTAGGGGGAGGACAAAGGACACCTCAAGGCCTGCGATGGCCCCATTGGCAAAGGTGAAAACAGCCAAAACCGAATCATCGGCCCCCTTCTCGGCGAGGAGCTTGCGCACCCCCCGGGCGTAGACGCTGGTGATGGGGCTTCCACAAATCCACATTAGTGCATCAATATCGTGGATGCCCAAAAACCAGGGCACCGTCGTCCAGCTGGCATAATGGCGGCCCTGGTCGATATAGGTGTTGCGGCGGGCAAACATGTGGATGACTTCGCCCACATCTCCGTCGGCAACGGCACTACGGGCGTGAATGTAGCGAGGATCGAACCGGAGCACATGTCCTACCATGAAGACAATGCCCGCCTTCTCCGCAGCCTCCACCATTTGGAGCCCTTCCGCGCTATTTGTTGCCAGGGGTTTCTCTACAAACACATGTTTGCCAGCGGCCGCGGCAGCTAGAACGGGTTCCAGGTGGGCCCGATCGGGAGAACAAACAAAGACCGCATCCACCTGGTTGAGCAAATCTTCGACGCTGGGGGATGCCTTTGCCCCCAACTCAGCCCCGATACCAGCCGCCCGCTCGGCATCTAGGTCGAACACCGCGGTCAGCTCCGCCTGGGGCAGCTCCTTAAGTAGACGCGCATACAAGCGACCCATCAGACCAACTCCGACCACACCTGCCCGTATCTTGTTCATGGGTGTTTTCCCTCCATCGATCAATATTTTACTAAGGTTTTCGCCTTTTAATTGGTAAAACCCTTTCCTTGGATGTCCATTATTCACCACCCAAAGCCAAAGGATCCACTAGGGCAATTTATGGTGATTAAGAAGGATTCCTTCGCCATGTTGTGGAAATTACCACTACACCAATTAACAGAAGGCGGTGATAATAGGCACTCAACCGGAGGATAATCGTAATTTGCTATATCCTTGAAAGGGGAGGAAACTGATGTCAAAAAGGCTTTTTGGCGTATTGCTTTGTATGCTCCTTGTCCTTTTGACCGGTAGTTCCATCCTGGCTAAGACTATTACCATCAACTTTGCGACGATCCTAAACCCGGGTGAAGCGTGTGTTGAGGCAATGGAGCTGTTTAAGCAATTAGTCGAAGAACGGAGCAACGGCCGCATCATTGTCCAGAACTTTCCCGGCGGAGTCATGGGCGGTGAGCGGGACAACCTGGAAGCTCTAGCCAGCGGTGCTTTGGAAATGGCCTGTTGCGGCGTGGCTGATGCGATTTTCTACGCGCCGGAATATTACATTGTTGAGCTGCCCTATGTGATGAAGGACCGGGCCCATGTCCGCAAGGTGTGGGCAGGACCCGTCGGGGAAGAGGTCAACGAGGCTATCAGACAAAAGAAAGGCATCCGGACCATCGCCGTCATGGACAGGGGGCCCCGGTACTTAACCTCCAACCGCCCCATCTACAAGCCGGAAGATGTTAAGGGACTAAGGATGCGCCTTCCTGAGAACACCGTTTGGATGGAGACGTGGAAGGCCCTCGGCGCCCAGCCGATGCCCATCGCCTTTCCAGAGATTTTCACCGCGTTGCAGACGGGCATGGTCGAAGCCCAGGAGAACCCCCTGCAGACCATTTACAATGCCAAGTTCCACGAGGTGCAAAAGTACCTTATCGGCACTCTACACGTCCTTTCCGTCTATAAGTTCCAAGCATCGGACAGTTGGTGGAATTCCCTTTCCCCCGACGATCAGAAGCTGCTCCAAGAGGCAATGGATGAGGCTGCAGTCTACGGCAACAAGCTCGTCGAAGAAGGTGAAGAGGAGCTGTTGCGCCAGCTGCAAGAGGACGGCATTACCTACATCGAAGTCGATATTGATAAATTCCGGGCCGCCTTGGCTCCGACGCTGGAGCGTTTAGGCCGGGAGTTCTTCAAGGAAGGGCTCTATGACAAGGTATTGGCCGAGGCAGAAGACCTTTAAAAAAGGAATAAGGGGGGCATTGCCCCCCTTATCACTTGTTAGGAGGACGAATCATGATGTTGAGGAAACGGTTCGACGAACTAATAGAAAACGCTGCCACAGCGGTGTTTGTCTTCATGTTCATCGTCACTGCACTGCAGGTAATCCTCCGCTTCGTCTTTCAACGGCCCCTCATGTGGACTGAAGAAGCGGCCCGTTTCCTGTACGTTTGGCTGACCTTCCTGGGTGCGGCGGTGATCATGCGGGATAATGAACACATAACCATCGATTTTTTGGTCAAGAGACTGCCTTCCAAGCTGCAGCTTGCCCTCTCCCTTTGCATCCAAGGGGCGATTATCGTCTATGCCGTGGTTGTTTTCATGGGGTCTTTGATCATGATCCGCATCAACTGGGATGCCCCGGCTTCCACCATGCCAAACGTGGTGACCATGGCCCATGTCTACCTGGCTTTGCCCGTCGGCATGACTTTGATCATCTACTACGTACTGCGCAGCCTGCCGGCCCAGGTAAGGGCCCTATTTGGCAAGACACCTAGCAAGGCAGCAAGGCTAGAGGAGGTGGGTGGACGTTGACGTTGTTCCTTTTCCTTGGTCTGCTCCTCATTCTATTCCTAATCGGGGTGCCCGTTGCCTTTTCTCTGGGACTTACGTCCTTGGCCATCATGCTCTACGAAAGCGGCCTTGGCCTGCGCTATGAAATTATCGCCCAGCGCATGTTTTACGGCGTAAACAACTTCACTCTCTTGGCCGTCCCCTTCTTCATTTTTGCCGGCAAGCTGATGAACACCGGGGGCATCACCACCCGCATCTTCGGTTTTGCCAACGCCCTGGTGGGGCACTGGCAAGGCGGCCTTGGCCATGTGAACGTATTGGCCAGCATCGTCTTTGCCGGTATGTCGGGAGCGGCCGTATC
>JAAZLZ010000053.1 GCA_012799075.1 Bacillota bacterium | reverse complement strand
TCCCGTAAAGAAAATCACCAAACGTTTGAACAAATTGGCTGAAGACATGGAAGAGACGATGCGGGCAGCTTCTGGTGTGGGTTTGGCAGCACCCCAGGTAGGTGTGAGCATCCGGCTGATTGTGGTGGATGTGGGCGAGGGCCCCATCGTCATTTACAATCCTGAAATCATTGACCATGATGGCCAAGATATCGATGTGGAAGGTTGTCTGAGCATACCCGGAGTGAACGCTTACGTCGAAAGGCCCGCGTGGGTGAAAGTAGCAGGGATCGATGCCAAGGGAAAACCTTTGGTTGTAGAAGGGGATGAACTGCTAGCCCGGGCGCTGCAGCATGAAATCGACCATTTGGACGGCATCCTGTTCATTGACAAGGCAACAAGCATTGTCGTTAAGGAGGAGGAGAAGGCTGATGAAAGTCGTGTTCCTCGGCACACCTGATTTTGCCGTGCCATCCCTGAAGGGACTTGTGGCCGGCGGACATGAGGTTGCCCTGGTGATCACCCAGCCGGACCGACCGGCGGGGCGGGGCCAGCGCAAGCGGCCTTCACCGGTCAAACAGTTTGCCAGGAAGTCCGGCCTTCCTATTCTACAGCCACAGGATGTCAACTCTCTTCAGTCCCTAGCTGCCATCAGGGAAGCCGATCCAGATGCAATTGTGGTGGCAGCCTTCGGACAGAAGCTTGGGGAAGCCATCCTCAAGCTGCCGCCCCATGGCTGCATTAATGTCCACGCTTCCTTACTTCCCCGCTGGAGGGGGGCAGCTCCCATCCAACGGGCCATCATGGCCGGAGACAAGACCACTGGAGTGACCATCATGCTGATGGATGAAGGCTGGGATACGGGTAATATCATTCGTCAACGGGAAGTGTCCATTGACAATGATGAAACAGGCGGCAGCCTTCACGACAAGCTGGCTGCGGTGGGGGCAGAGGTCCTCCTTGCAGCCTTGGAAGACCTAGCTTTAGGTCAAGTCGTTCCTCGACCGCAAAACCATGGGGAAGCCGTCATGGCGGCTAAGCTTAGCAAAGAAGACCAAGTAATCCAGTGGTCGGCTCCTGCCTGCGAGACTCAGCGCCTTGTGCGAGCCTTGGAACCATGGCCGGGTGCCCGGACCTACCACCGGGGGCAGCTCCTGAAGATTTGTGCGGCGTCCTTGTACCCCTGCTCAAACCCCAGGCCAGGAGAAGTATATTCCTTAGAAGACGAAGGATTTGTAGTTGGGTGTGGCGAAAGTGGACTGTTAATCACCAGTGTGCAACCGGCGAACAGGGAGCGCATGGGCGGCCGTGATTACATCAACGGCTATCAACTGCAGGTGGGGGAGGTCCTTGGCCCAGAAGGGAGTTAGCACTGTGTCTCGCGGACGGAAACGGGTGTTTTTAGGTTTCAGCATCATCGCTTTGTTCGTGCTATTCATGGCGGCTTTGGCCCTCCTTTACATGATCAGCAAAGGAAGGCCGCAACTTCTAGCCTGGGGGCTGTTAATCCTTGTCGGGGTAGTGTTGGTCTTCTTAAGCATGAGCATTCTTTCCCTGACAGGGGCCTTTATTTGGAACAAGGGGATCCCCCGGGGCATAGCCGTCCGAGCCGTGGCCAGCATTTTCCCCTTTTCCCTGAGGCTGGCGAAGATGTTCGGCATCGATGAAGACATAGTGCGCCGTTCCTTCCTCCAGGTGCACAACGAACTAGCCAAGAGGGAGGAGACCCACCTGACCGGCCAGGAAATCCTTGTACTGGCGCCTATTTGCTTGCAAAAAGCCGATTGTCGTTATAAAATAAGTGTTGAGGTAAGTAACTGTCGTCGTTGTGGACGATGTCCCGTCAACGGGCTATTGGCCCTGCAGGATGAGTATGGGTTCCACTTGGCCGTGAGCACCGGAGGAACCAGGGCCCGGCAATTGATCAAAGATCTCAAACCCAAGGGAGTTGTGGCCATTGCCTGTGAACGGGACCTGGCTAGTGGAATTCAAGACACCCGCCCCCTAAAAGTCCTCGGAGTGACAAATGATAGGCCTCGAGGACCTTGCTTTGAGACAGAGGTGAATCTTGCCGAAGTTGAAGAAGCTCTGCTCAATCTTTTGGGAAAACAGGAGAGTATATCCCTTCCAAAGGGTAATATGTTAGGGGAGGGGGCGTCCAGCTAACTGAAGGACAACTACCCAGACAGGAGGTTCAAGTAATGCCTTACTACATGCCTTTTTACTGGGACTGGACGTACATCATTTTGATACCAGCTGTGATCCTAGCCATGTACGCCCAGGCGAGGGTTACCGGTACTTTCCGGCGCTATCTGCGGGTGCCTGCCCGCCGGGGCAAGACAGGGAGCCAAGTAGCCCGGGAGCTTCTAGACAGCCACGGCCTCCACGACGTGAGGGTTGAAATGACCCGGGGGCACTTAACCGACCATTATGACCCCCGCGACCAAGTGCTTCGTCTGTCGCAGGATGTGTACCATAGCACTTCCTTGGCCGCCTTGGGGGTGGCAGCCCATGAAACGGGTCATGCCCTGCAGCATGCCCAGAATTACGTTCCTTTGGGCATTCGCAACAACCTGTTCCCTGTGGCCCATTTCGGATCTCAAATGGCCTTTCCCTTGTTTTTCCTCGGGTTTCTTTTCAATGGCCCCATGTTGATGGACGTTGGCATCCTGCTTTTTGTTGCGGCCCTCCTTTTCCAGGTGGTCACATTGCCCGTGGAATACAATGCGAGCGGCCGGGCCATGCGCTTATTGGAGGTAGGAGGCTATCTTGCTCCAGATGAGGCACCGATGGCCAAGAGCGTACTGGATGCGGCTGCCCTAACCTATGTAGCCGCGACGGCCATGGCGGTCCTGCAGCTGCTTCGCCTGCTTGTGTTGCGAGGGCAGCGAGATAACCGCTAAATCATGGCTGCGACCCTCGCCCGACGGATAGCCATTGAGGTTCTAAACAGCGCCGAAAAACGGAAAAGCTATGTCAATCTCGCCCTAAATGCCCGGCTGACGGACAACCTCACCAAGCAAGACCGGGCCCGGATTACCGATCTGGTTTACGGTACTAGCCGGCATTTGGGCACCATCGACAGACATCTCGCGCCCCACTCCAAAAGGGACTTAAAAGATCTACCCGGGCCCATCAGAGCCATCTTGCGACTCGCGGTTTATGAGCTTGTGTACACCCAAACACCACCTCCGGTGGCCGTCGATCAGGCTGTTGAGCTGGCCAAAATCTACGGCCATCGGGGGACTGCTTCCCTAGTCAACGGAGTGCTCCGCTCCTTCTTGAGGAAAGGCATAGAGCCAGTGCCGTCAATGGAGGAAAACGCCATTGAACACATCGCCGTCACCTACGCCCACCCCCGATGGCTGGTCGATCGTTGGGTGGAGCGCTTCGGGGCCCAGTTTACTGCAAATCTTTGCCGAGCGAATAACAAACCGGCGCCAACCAACATCCGAGTCAATACGCTAATCACCACGAGGGAACGGCTAGCCTTTGACCTTGAAGAGCGGGGAATTGACGTTTTGCCAACCAGATTTTCTCCCCATGGGCTGTCGATTAAGGGCTTCGATCGTCTGGCCGATTTGGACCTTTTCACCCAGGGGCATTTTACCGTTCAGGATGAATCCTCAATGCTGGTGGCGCCTGTCTTAGAGGCTAAGCCTGGGGATTTTGTCGTGGACTTGTGCAGCGCCCCCGGAGGGAAGACCACACACTTGGCGGCTCTGATGGAGGATCGGGGACGGATTTTGGCCTTGGACATCCATCCCCACAAGCTGGCGCTGCTGGACCAAAGCTGCAAGCGCCTGGGAATCCACTGTGTTGAGGCCCTTCATTGCGATGCCCGGCATCTCCTAGATAAAGTCCCTGAGTTGAAAGGCCAGATTCAGCGGGTCTTGGTAGATGCACCATGCAGTGGACTGGGAGTGCTGCGACGCAGGCCAGATGCCCGTTGGCGAAAAACCCCCATGGAACCTGCTGCCCTAGCCGGGCTGCAGCGGGAGATCTTGAGGGTAGGGGTGGAGCTCCTGGCCAAAGGCGGGCGCCTGGTTTACAGTACATGCAGCTTTGAGAAAGAGGAAACGATGGATAACGTGGCTTGGCTTCTGCAGGACTATCCTCTGCGGCCCCTCAATCTTGCCGGTCTCATTGATGTGGAGCCAGCAGTTGAAGGCTCACCCGGCACCCTGACTTTGTTCCCCCATATGCATGGCACCGACGGCTTTTTCCTGGCGGCCTTCGATCGTTGCTAACCTTTGCTTTTCCAAGGAGGAATATAGCAAATAGTCAAGAATTGTGTTTTTATAACTAGCCTTGCCGTAAAGGAGGGATGGGTGTGGTCAGAGTATTGATTGCCGACAACAATATCGAGCTTTGCCGGATTCTGGAGGAGTTTCTCAACCGACAGCAGGACATGGATGTGATCGGTTTGGCCTATAATGGGGAGCAGGCCTTGGAGAAGATCCAGGAATTTTTGCCCGATGTGGTCATCTTGGATTTGACTATGCCCCAACTGGATGGTATTGGGGTGATGGAGCGCCTGCAGACCATGGACTTGGATCACCGACCCAAGATCATCATTCTGACAGCCTTCGCCAAAGATGATATGGTCCGACTGCTGACGCATATGGGGGCCGACTATTTTGTTGTCAAGCCCTTCGACCTGGAAGTGCTTGTGGATCGGATCAGGCAATTTGCCCCAAACAGCGATTTAACGATGAAGGAAGAAAGGTCAGCTTACTACGCCACTCAAGGATCCCAGCCGGAAATCTTGATCACAGAGCTTCTTCACCATATGGGCGTGCCACCCCATTTTAAGGGCTATACATATCTTCGGGAGGCAGTCCTGATGGTTTGCCGCAACCGTCGTCTAATGGGTGGGGGACTATCGAAGGAATTGTACCCTCGACTGGCGGAAAAGTATGACACAACCGTGGGTGGGGTAGAAGCGGCCATTCGTAACGCCATCAACTCCGCGTGGCGCAAAGGCAACAAAGAATTTGTGGAAGGGTTGACGGGCAGTCTTAGCTGGCCCGAAGCGGAGGAGCGACTCCCGACAAACTCCCTGGTCATAGCGAAACTGGCCGATCGGATTAGTCTGGAAATGCGGGCGGGTTAAGATTAGGGCATGGACCAAACACGAAAAGGCCCTCTAAGGGGTTTCACCTTAAGCAAAGGCATATCTTTAAGGGCTCAGTCGCGCGGGAGCAAATGGACAGGGTTATCAGCCAGGCCACTACCTACTAAGACAAGGAGATGGAGGCTGTCATAGAACGCAGTAATCTTTAGGTTTCTTGGATTTGGTCAGCTAAAGGCAATCCTGGAAAAGCAACGCTACCATCCCCTGGGCCTGCCTGGGATGCCGTCCTGCACACATTAAGCTAATGTGGGACAATTAGCCCTGTTTTCCCAGGCTGATAACAAAGGCAAAGGGCATCCGACGTCATCGTTGTGACATCGAACGCCCTATTACGCGTCAATGATGGTCTTTCAATATGGTCGGGGCGAGAGGATTTGAACCTCCGGCCTCATCGTCCCGAACGATGCGCGCTAGCCAAACTGCGCCACGCCCCGACATATCCTGTGCAATCGTATTTTACCCCATGGGACCCCTTGTGTCAACCTGGCCTTTGCCCCCCAAAGGGGTCGCTGGTGATTTCCAGGTGCTCCCGGGCAAAGGTGAAGAACTTCCGCAAGGTTTTCTCAAGTCGCCTTCGATAATTGTCGCTGTTGGCGGAGGCTGTCAGGAATTCCTCTATCTCCGCAGGGCCGACCTTTTGCAGTAGGAAGCGAAGAAAACGACTGGCATCCCCCAGGTAGTAGTCCTCTGAACGAATCCCCTGGTCAAGAAGATACTCGATGTAAGCAGTGAGGAAGTAGACCTTGCTCATTTTACCCACCGGGCTCGCCCCTTTCATCCCATTATTGTCCCCGAAAGAAGGAGTTTGATGGTAGTGATCACGAATTGGAACCCTGCAAACCCCATCCCGGAAGTCTCGTTAGGTGGAGGGGCTGGTATAGTTTGGCATCAAGTTCAGCATAATACTGCTCAGAGGGGTCCCTGGAGGTAGTGGTAAAATGGAGAAAGTACAGTTGATCGGTGCCGATTTAGCCACATTGCAGGAACTCATGTCCACTCTGAAAGAACCCCCTTTCCGGGCCAAGCAGATCATGCAGTGGATCTATCACCGGGGTCGGTTTGATTTTCAGCAGATGGGGAATTTGCCCAAGACCCTACGGGATAAGCTGGATGAGGCTGCTTCCATTGAACTTCCCCGAGTTGCTGCCAGACGCATTTCCCGGGATGGCACCCACAAGTACCTGCTACAGCTAGAAGATGGAGCAACGATCGAAGCCGTGTTCATACCTGAAGGCAATCGACGCACCCTTTGCGTCTCCTCCCAGGTGGGCTGCCCGATGGATTGTCGGTTTTGTGCCACCGGCACCCAGGGTTTTAGACGCAACCTGACCGTAGGGGAAATGGTCGGCCAGGTATTAGCAGTCCAAAGGGACAGCAAAGAAAAGATCACAAACATAGTCCTGATGGGCATGGGGGAGCCCTTGGCCAATTACGAACAGGTGATGGGGGCTATCCGCCTATGGAACGACCCCTTGGGCTTGGAAATCGCTGCCCGCCGCCTGACTGTATCAACTTGCGGACTGGTTCCTGGGATTAAGCGCTTGTCCCGGGAGGGATTGCAGGTCGTCTTGGCTGTCTCCCTCCATGCGCCAAATGATGAATTAAGGAATCAAATCATGCCCATTAATCGCCGCTACAACCTGGCTCAACTAATGAAGGCCTGCCGGGAGTATGTCGAGACGACAAATCGTCGGATTACCTTTGAATATGCCTTGATGCGGGATTTTAATGACTCGCCGGAGCATGCCCGTCAGCTGGCCCAATTGGTCAAGGGCATCCTTTGCCATGTCAACCTAATTCCGTTAAATCCAGTTGCTGCCCATGGATGGGCATCGTCAACCAAAGAACAGGTGCTGTTGTTCCAGAAGGAATTGGCGAAACATAATATTGAAGCGACTATCAGGGCGGAAAGAGGCGCAGATATTGAGGCTGCGTGCGGACAATTGAAAAGTCGGCTTGGGGGCAAGGAGGGTGGAAATGAGCATTCTGGCTAAGCTGGAGAAGACCTTGGAAGGACTGGTGGAAGGGGTGTTTCGACGGGGCTTCCGGGGTAGTGTACAGCCTGTGGAAATCGGTCGGCGATTAGTCCGGGAAATGGAAGAGAACCGCCGGATAAGCATTTCCCGAACCTATGTGCCCAATATCTATCAGGTATGCCTCCATCCTGGCGACAAGGAAAACCTCGATGCCTTGGCCTCTACACTGCAAAACGAATTAGCCGACTACTTGCAGCAAGCCGCGAAGCGGGGGAGTTACTTCTTTGTCAGGCCTCCCCAGATCACCTTCCTTGCCGATGAGAATCTGGAACAAGGCTCAATGGTGATCCATAGCTCCTTTTGTGAGGAGGAGGACTCGGGAACCGGACCTATACCACAAGGAAAGGATGGGCTCCCTGTCGAAAATGAGGGAGGCGAGGAAGCAACAACGGTCTTTAGGCGAGGTCAAGGGGTGCTTCTGATCGTGGAGGGCCCGGATAAGGGAAAACAGCTTCCTTTGGATGAAGATGTGGTGACCATGGGGCGGGGCCATGATAACAATTTGGTATTGAATGATATCAGCGTGTCCCGCAATCACGCTCGACTTGAACGTCTAGATGGGGGCTCCTTTCAGTTGGTGGACCTAGACAGCCTAAACGGCACCTATTATCAAAAGACCCGCATTAGGCAGTCGGAAATCAAGCCGGGGGATCAATTCCGCTTGGGAACGACGGTGATAGAACTGCGGGCAAGATGAGAAGGAGGTGTGCGGCAGCTGCCGCAGCCTCTGTGGAACTGTTGATCCGGATTGCCAACTTGGTCTTTATCCTGGTTTTATATCGTTTTTTGCACAGGGCAGTGGCTCTGGTCATGGAGGATGTTCGCAAGGCAGCCCCATTGGACTCGGCCGTCGGCAAACTCATCGTCATGGAAGTGCCCGAAGGAGCGTCGGTTTTCCTAGGCAAGGAAGAAAACCGCGTTGCCGCCGTCGGCAGTCATATTTCCATTGGGGCAGGCAAGACCCTGGGCCGGTTGGATGACAACGACATCATCATCCTCGATCCCTTTGCCTCCGGACACCATGCCGAGATCTTCAGCCACCGCAGTTCCCTGTTTATCCGTGATCTTGGCAGCTTGAATACGACCAGGGTCAACGCCAGGAAGCTCCATAAACCCCATCGACTGCGGCCGGGGGATGTTATTCAGATCGGGGAGACCAGACTGGTTTTCGAGGAGTGAAAAGGATGGAGTTCGGCGCCCGAACGGACATCGGTTTAGTCCGGAAGATAAATGAAGACGGCTTCCATGTCGGAGGCAATCTCTTTGCCGTGGCCGACGGGATGGGCGGCCACCAGGCAGGCGAAGTGGCCAGCCGGGTGGCATTGGAGGTCCTTGCCGACTACCATATCGACCGCGCCGACCCGAAAAGCAGTCTCCAGGGGGCCTTTCAAAGGGCTAATGAGGTTGTCTACATGAAGGCCCGAAAGGACAAGACCCTAGTAGGAATGGGCACGACGTTGACCGCGCTTTTGATAACGGAAGGGCGCTTGTGGGTGGCCCATGTGGGTGACAGTCGGGCTTATCTTTGTCGCCAAAGGGAACTGGTCCAATTGACCCAGGACCATTCTGTCGTGGGCGAGTTGGTCCGCAATGGAGATCTGTCGGCCCAGGAAGCCAGGTTCCATCCGCACCGAAACCTCCTCACCCGGGCCCTCGGAACAGCTTCCGTGGTTGCAGTCGATGTCTTCTCCACCGAATGGCAGCAGGACGACAAGGCTCTTCTTTGCACCGATGGTCTGTCCGGGCCCTTGGAGGACGATGAAATCCGGCAAATCATTCAAGACCACGATGATCCCCAGGGGGCCGTAGACGAACTGATAAGGCAGGCTCGGAAAAGGGGAGCGCCCGACAATGTCACTGCCGTGCTCATTAAGCTTGCTTCCCAAGATAAGTCGGCAAGGAGGAGACACGCTTGATGGACCAAAGAAAAGGGGAGCGGAGTCTGATCCTTTGGGCCTGGGGCGTTGTGGTGTGGGGGCTTGTCTGTTACCGGCTGGCCAATCCCCAGTTTTCCCGTCAGTTATTAGGTCTTTATTCTATTGGTTATTTGCTCCTTGGCCTGTTGGGACACCTACTCTTGTTGGGTAATGCCCCTAGAGCGGATGAGGTAGTCTTTCCCTTGGTCTACATGTTGACGGGACTGGGTCTAATCAGCGTCCTGCGACTCAGACAGGAGCTGGCTCTGCGACAGTTCCTCTGGGTGTTCATGGGCGTTGCGGCTATGGGCATCGCCGCCGGTTATCCCCACTGGCATCGGCTGGTGTACTGGAAGTACTCCTCGGCCACCGTCGGTCTGCTCCTATTGGCCTTGACCACCTTGTTCGGCTATGAAGCAGGAGGCGCCCGTCGCTGGCTTGCCTTGGGCAGTTTTCGGTTTGAACCCGTTGAGCTGGTGAAGGTCCTGCTGGTCATCTTCCTGGCCGGGTATCTAAGTGAGGCGCGAACCTTGCTGCAAGGGACGAAGGGCAAATTCCTTGGTCTGTCCCTGCCCGAACCGCGTTATGTAGGGCCGCTTTTGACTATGTGGCTCCTTTTCATGTTCGTTCTGGTCGCCCAGAGAGATTTGGGAGCTGCGTTCCTTTTCTACGGAATCTTCCAGGCAATGCTGCTCGTGGCCACAGGAAACATCAGTTACTTACTAGTGGGGGGCTGCCTGGCTATCCTTGGAGCCGGAGCGGCCTACAAGCTTTTCAGCCACGTCCAAGTGCGATTTCAAGCCTGGTGGAATCCGTGGGTGCGCTTGGAAGGCGGGGGATATCAAATTGCCCAATCCCTGTTTTCGTTGGGAGCTGGAGGCTTCTTCGGGCGGGGCTGGGGCAGGGGAGCGGCGGCGAGCACGGTGCCCGCGGTGCATACAGACTTTGTCTTTTCCTCCTTGGCAGAGGAAATAGGCCTGCTCGGCGCTGGGGCCCTGCTTGTCCTGTATCTTTTCTTAGTAATGCGCATCATCCGGTCGGCTCTAACAGCAAATGATGAGTTCCTCCAGCTTCTAACGGCCGGCATTGGTTCCTTGTTCGCCATCCAGGTGATTGTCATCATCGGCGGAGTAATCAAGATGATTCCCATGACGGGCATTACGATGCCCTTTGTAAGTTATGGCGGCAGCTCTCTAATTAGCAGCTACTTGTTGATGGGAGCCGTCTTAGGGATCTCCCATGGGGGGGAATAGGGAATGGGAAAGAATATGCTGCGTCTTTTGTCCTTATTCACCCTGGGGTTTTTA
>JAAZLZ010000052.1 GCA_012799075.1 Bacillota bacterium | reverse complement strand
CCGACGGGCTTTAAGGGACCGAAAAGCAATGTCTGGGGACCCCGGCGGGCCAGTTCTTCAATGGGCAGGCATGCTTCGAAAACCTTTGTTTCCTCCCCGGGAAGGTGGGCCGCGGCCAATCGGGCATTTACCAGCTCTTCCCAGAAATGGTCATATTGCTCCTCTGTCAGGGGGCAATTAAAGTAGTCCGCCGGACCCCGTCCATAACGGGAGGCCCAAAAACCTTCCTCTTTATCAATGGATTTGGTGGTGACAATGGGAGCTGCCGCATCATAAAAATAAAGGGATTCTTCCCCGGTGAGCTTTTCAATGGCGGCGGCCAGATCGGGCGAGGTGAGGGGGCCAGTGGCGATAATGACGATTCCGGGGGGGATAGCGTCTATTTCCCCGCGGATGAGTTGGATGGATGGGTGCTTTAAGATGCGTTGGGTCACTGCGGCGGCAAAGGCTTCTCTGTCTACGGCCAACGCGCCCCCGGCGGGAACTTGGCACGATGCGGCGCACTCTAGCAGCAAAGAACCTAGCATGTCCATTTCCGCTTTTAGCAGGCCGGGGGCGCTGTCAATCCGCTGGGCTCCCAAGGAATTGGAGCAGACAAGCTCTGCCAATTGGTCTGTTTCGTGGGCTGGAGTCCTTTTAAGGGGCCGCATTTCCCAAAGGTCCACTTGCACCCCTCGGCTGGCCGCCTGCCAGGCTGCCTCACAGCCCGCTAGCCCGCCGCCCACGACAGTTATCCTTTTGTCTTGTACCCACATTCCTTGTTCGAACATACGATGGATTCACCCCGTCTGCTGCCCTTAACCACCAGGAGTTCGCCACACTCGGGGCACCGCTGTCCGGTAGGCCGGTTCCACATGGTAAAATGGCATTCGGGATAGTTGCTGCAGCCGTAAAAGATGCGGCCCCGTTTGCTTCGTCGCTCCACCACCTGCCCCTTGCACTTGGGGCATTCAACGCCGATCTCCTTTAGGATGGGCTTTGTGTTCCTACACTCGGGAAAGCCCGGACAGGCTAGGAATTTGCCGAAGCGCCCGTGTTTGATTACCATGTTTTGTCCACACAGCTCACAAACCTCCTCGGTGACCTCGTCGGGGAGGGAGACTTCCTCCATATGCTCCTTAGCGGCATCAAGTTGTTTCTCAAAGGGTATATAGAACTCCTCCACTACTTGGACCCAGTCTTCCTTGCCTTCTTCGATTTCATCTAGTTTTTGCTCCAGCTGGGCGGTAAACTCCGTATCGATAATATTGGGAAAGTGTTCCTTTAGCAGAGCAACGACTATTTTCCCCAATTCCGTCGGATGAAATCGTCTATCCTCCATGTAAACGTAATCACGCTTCTGGAGGGTGTCGATGGTGGGGGCATAGGTACTAGGTCGACCGATCCCCAACTCCTCCATGGTGCGGACCAACAAAGCCTCTGAATATCGGGGGGGCGGCTGGGTGAAGTGTTGTTTCGGGATGATTTCCAAGGGTTTAACCCTCTGCCCCTCCTCAAGGTCCGGCAAGGCTCCCTCCTCTCCCTCCGAGGGTTCCTCTTCCTGCTCGATATAAAGGGTCATGAAGCCGGGGAACTTGATGATGGAGCCCGTTGCCCGGAAGGTGTACTCCCCAACCTGGATATCCACGCCGACCGTATCCAAAATGGCTGGGGCCATCTGGCTGGCTACGAATCGTTCCCAAATTAAGCGGTAAAGCCGCAGTTGATCCCTTTTCAAGTAGGGTTTGAGGGAATCGGGGTGTAGGTACACATCGGTAGGCCTGATGGCTTCATGGGCCTCTTGGGCTCCCCGTTTACTCTTGTACTGGGGAGATCTGGAGGGGACAAAGTCGCCCCCGAACTTGTCCTTGACCATTTTTCGTGCTTGGGCCCTGGCCTCAGCTGATACTCGCACCGAGTCGGTTCGCAGGTACGTGATTAAGCCAACGCTTCCCTTGCCGATGTCGAGGCCTTCATAAAGCTGTTGGGCTAGGCTCATCGTTTTCCGGGCGCTGAACCGCAACCGCCTGGATGCTTCCTGCTGCAGGCTGCTGGTGGTGAAGGGCGGAGCTGGATAACGGCGACGCTCCTTTTTGGTGACGGACGTTACGACCCAGTCATTATCAGCCAGATCAGCGAGGATCTTATCCGCCGTCTCCCCGTTGGGAATGGCTATCTTCTCCTTGCCATGTCGGTGGAGCTTGGCGAGGAACATTTCTTCTTTGTCCTCCGGCGTCAATTTTGCCGTGATGGACCAGTACTCTTCGGGTTTGAAGGCATTGATTTCCTCTTCCCGGTCACAGATGAGTCGCAGGGCCACCGATTGGACCCGCCCCGCAGAAAGTCCTTTCCTGACCTTGTTCCAAAGGAGGGGGCTCAGTTGGTAACCAACGACCCGGTCTAGCACCCGGCGGGCTTGCTGGGCATTTACCAAATCACCGTTGATGGGCCGGGGTTCTTCCAGGGCCTTTTGAATTGCCGGCTTGGTGATTTCCCTAAACTCGATCCGGCAGTTGCTGCTTTCATCTAACTGCAACGCCTGGGCGAGATGCCAGGAGATTGCCTCCCCTTCCCGATCCGGGTCTGTCGCCAGATAGATCTTGTCGACCTTTTTTGCCTCGTTTCGCAGCTCGGCTAGGATTTTCCCCTTACCCCTGATGGTAATGTACTTGGGTTGAAAACTGTTATTGATATCAATACCAAATTGGCTGCGGGGCAAATCCCGTACGTGCCCCATGGAGGCCTTGACGGTAAAACCGCGGCCAAGGAATCTGGTAATGGTTTTTGCTTTAGCTGGTGATTCGACGATAACTAGGGCCTTTGCCACTGTGTCACCTCCGCAAATAGCCGTCCTAGTTGATTAAGCCGGCTTCCCAGGCCCGTTTCAGTTCGGCTTTGGTGGGGGTGGTGGCTAGCAGCAAAGCCCTAGCTTCATCCTCCAAAATCTGGGCGATGACCCATTTCAGCTCGGGGACCCCCACTTCTTTTATGTCTAGGGCCATAGCGTGCTGCAGTACATCTTCTGCCTCCTGGCGACTAATCAGGCCGGCACCTAGCAACCGCCAAAGCCAGTTTTGCGCTTCGAGGGGGAGCCTGACCTTCTCTTCCGGGGTCAAAACCCGCATGGCCTGGGAATCAGGGTCAAACTCACAGCGCAATCCCCCCTCGGGCTGGATTAGATCTGGCAGCGCAACCAGTAAGTCGACGGCCGCATCGATCTCCTCGAGCTCAAAACCAGCATCAAGAAGTCCATGGACCGCATCCTGCACTAGGATCGGGTTGCGGCCGTTGGTCAAGATGGCTTTTAGCAGCCATTGAATTGCGGTGATAATGCGATCGTCAGACACGGCACACCTCTCTTGTGGCCATTCTCAGGGTTCAAATACTGCATCCTGAACCCTGCGCCCATCATATAACTTTCAGGAAAGGGAGTCAATCCGCATCAACGCAGACAGGGGTAAAGCGTTGATTTCCTCGAGAATATCCGAGGCCTGCTGAACTAGTTTTGCTCCTTGCTGAATGAGGAGATTACTTCCCTGACATTGGGGGTTTATGGGGCTGCCAGGGACCGCCAGGACTTCTCTGCCCTGCTCTAAGGCAAAATCGGCAGTAATTAGGGCTCCGCTTCGAGTCGGTGCTTCAACTACGACTACTGCCAGGGCAAGACCGCTGATGATTCGGTTCCGCGCCGGGAAATGTCCCCTTCGAGGTCCGGTGCCTAGGGGATACTCGCTTAAGATTGCACCCCTTTGGCAGACGATCCTTTGGGCCAGGTCTGCATGTTCGGGGGGATAGAGCCGGTCGAGCGCCGAGCCGAGGACGGCCCATGTTGCTCCACCCCCATGGAGGGCGCCCCGATGGGCAAGGCCATCAATTCCTCGGGCCAAGCCGCTGACTACGGCCACGTGCTTTGCCAGCTCAAAACCCAATCGATTGG
>JAAZLZ010000051.1 GCA_012799075.1 Bacillota bacterium | reverse complement strand
GTCTTAGGGTCCGATTCATAAAGATCAACCGGCAAGAAGCTGATGCCGCGGGCTAAAGACTCTAAGACGACTTCCAGCAGTCCGGCTACCGCCTTTTCCTTGGCTGTGGCCCCGTTCCCCTTCCGTTCAATTTCCTGGAATCGCTCCTTTAGAGTTTGGTGGCCTTGCAGGATCAAGTGGGCGTCAAAGTCCCCGGCTCGGGTGGTGAAATAGGTGGCGTAGAATGCCTGGGGATGATGGACTTTGTAATAGGCAATTCGGAAGGCCATGGTTACGTAGGCCACCGCATGGGCCTTGGGGAACATGTAGCTGATCTTTTGACAGGATTCAATGTACCAGCGGGGCGCCTGATGGGCCTCCATGATGCTGATGTCTTCTTGACTTAGCCCTCTGCCCTTGCGGACTTGCTCCATGATCTTAAAGGCCCGGCCTGCTTCTACTCCCTGCCGGATGAGGTAGAGCATGATGTCATCCCGGCAGGCGATGGCCTCCATCAGGGTGGCCTGACCAGAACGGATAAGCTCTTGGGCGTTATTGGTCCAGACATTTGTCCCGTGGGAAAACCCGGAAATCCGGACTAGTTCCCCGAAGGTTGTCGGCCGGGTTTCGTCGAGCATCTGACGGACGAAACGGGTGCCGAATTCGGGAATCCCTAAAGTGCCCACAGGACATCCAGCTTCCTCGGGGGTCAAACCGAGGGCCTTTGTTCCTGAGAAGAGACTCATCGTTGCCGGGTCGTCTAGGGGAATATCCTGGGGATCAGTCCCCGTCAGGTCGCCAAGCATCCGCAGCATGGTGGGATCATCGTGACCTAAGATATCCAGCTTGACCAGGCACTCGCTAATGGCATGATAATCAAAGTGGGTGGTGATGATATTGTTCTTTCGATCATTAGCCGGATATTGAATGGGGGAGAAATCATGGATATCCATGCCTTCGGGAACGACCATCAACCCGCCCGGATGCTGGCCGGTTGTTCGCTTGACGCCGGTGCAGCCTTGTATTAACCGGTTTAGCTCAGCATCTCGCAAAACCAGATCCTGCTCTTCGGTGAATTTCTTGACAAAACCAAAAGCGGTGCGATCGGCCAACGTGGCGATGGTCCCGGCTCGGTAGACATGGCCGGCGCCAAACAGCTCTTCTGTATACTGATGAATCGTTCCTTGGTATTCACCGGAGAAGTTCAGGTCAATGTCGGGCACCTTATCCCCGTGAAAACCCATGAATACTTCAAAGGGAATATCAAATCCCAGTTTATGTAAAGGTTCGCCACAAGCAGGGCATTGGGCATCATCCAAGTCCACTCCGGCTTCTACTTCCCCACTGGTCAAAAAATCGCAATACTGGCATTGGGGACATAAATAATGCGGCGGGAGGGGGTTTACCTCCGTAATTCCGCAAAGGGTGGCCACCAGGGATGAGCCGACCGACCCCCTCGACCCGACCAGATACCCATCACTAAGGGACTTTTGAACCAGCCGGTGGGCGATTAGATACAAAGGCGCATAGCCGTTGTCACAAATGGCTTTAAGCTCCCGCTCGAGACGGGCCGTCACCAGCTCCGGCGGCTGGCTTCCATAAAGCTGTTGCAGGCGCCGCCTGGCCATCTCCGTTATTTCCTCCTCAGCTCCTGGCATCTTGGGAGGATGGAGACCATCAGGTATCGGCGCCATTTCTTCAATGGCAGCGGCAATCTTGCGGGGGTTTTCGATGACTACTTCCCAGGCCGTCTCTTTACCGAGATAGGCGAACTCCTCCAGCATCTCCGTTGTTGTGTGCAGGTAAAGGGGAGGCTGATGGGCAGCATCTTCGTAGCCTTGTCCTGCCAACAGGATTTCCCGGTAGACATTGTCTTCAGGATTCAAGAAGTGCACATCGCCCGTGGCCACCACCGGCAGACTAAGTTGTCGACCCAAGCTTAGGATCTGTTCGTTAAGTTTCATCAAGTCCTCTTCGGAAGACACCTTCCCCTCCCGGAGCAAAAAAGCATTATTAGCTAGCGGTTGGATTTCCAGGTAGTCGTAGAAGGAGGCGGTTTGAGCCAGCTTTTCCGCGGGCTCCCCCGCCAGCAGGGCTTGGTAAAGCTCGCCGGCCTCACATGCAGATCCAAGCAACAATCCCTCCCGGTGGCGAATTAGCTCTTCCCGGGGAATCCGGGGCGTCCGGTAGAAGTAATCCAAATGGGATAGGGAGACTAGACGATATAGGTTCTTGAGGCCAACTTGGTTTTGAGCTAGGATGACAATATGGTAGCTAGGCCCGGTAGGCTCATCAACTAGATAGCCCTCCATTCCGTAGATGACTCTAACGCCGTGCTTTTGGGCCAGCTGATGGGCCTCGGGGAAAGCCTGGACCACACCATGGTCGGTGATGGCTAAGGCTGGGTGACCCCAGTCAGCGGCCAGCGCGAAGGTCTTCTTTAAGTCCGTTGTCGAGTCCATGGCGCTCATCTTGGAGTGGAAGTGGAGTTCGATGCGTTTTTCTGGTGCGTCGTCTTGGCGGATAGGCTGCTCATGTTGGCAGATATCGTTGGCCATGAGGGTTAGCTCCTGGGTGTAGCGATCTGTTGCTACCGGCCCCCGCACCAAGACACACATGCCAACGCTTAAAGGAAGCTCGCTTCCCTCTTTGAGGAAGACCTTCACCGTGATACTATCGGTCAGGTCCGTCAAGTCGAAACGAAGCAGGGTGCGGCCAGAACGCATGGGCTGGGACTCCAGGGCGATGATTTCCCCAGCTACCACCACACTCTTTTCCTCCTCCTGAATCGTCTCGATGGGACGGGGAGGGGCCTTGATGATCCGGCCGTACTGGATTGCAGATGATTCCTGTTGGGGCGTTGGAGTTGGTCTTTGCTGGGCTTCCTTCAGGATCCTTTCCAGGTAGGCATCATCATCCTCTTCCTCCAAGGAAGGGCAGACAAGGTCCACCCTTTTTACCTGGGGGAAAAGGCTGCGAAGTCTCGCTATAAGTTCTCTTTGCCGCTCACTGTCGAGGGAATTGCCCAGGAAGACTCGCCATCCCTGCTCTTGGACATGGACCTCGACCCGTCTGACGGTCAATTCCTCAAGCCAATTCTCAACAATGCCTGCTTCTTGCAAAACCCGCTGCCAATGATCGGGCGCGGGTTCGATGACACAAATTACTGACATTTGGTCTCCTTCCCTAGGCAAGGGATTTGATGATCTCCCAATACATCTTCATCCGGGAGGTAAATCCCTTCCAAAGGCCCTGCTTTTCTTCCTTCATCACGTGGGAGCAGTCTTTGAGGATGACCGCCTTTACCCGGAGGCCGTGGGCCTCCGCAAAACGGGACAGGGCCACTTCGACTCCATAGCGGGTTTTTTCCAAGTCGGGGATTTCTTCCAAAACGCGGCGATGCATGGCCCGCTGCCCGGAGAGGAATGGGGCAATTCGCTGGGCCAGATCCGTCGACAAACGCCCCTCATCGAAGATTCCCACCGTCATGTCCGCTTCTCCCTGAAGAACAGGGTTTAGCAGCGAGTCAACGTGCTCCTTGGTGATGCCGACCAGATCCGCATCGAGGAACAGCAGAAACTCTGCCTCAGTACTTAGGGAGCCGATCTTCATGGCACCGCCTTTACCTAAGTTGACCGGCAATTCCACGACTTGCGCCCCATGCTGGCGTGCCACCCTAGCCGTCCGGTCCGTAGAACCATCGCTGACGACGATGATTTCCCTCCAGCGGGAGCCGGCCAGGGCCCTGAGCACGTTTCCCAGGGTGTTCTCCTCATTGTAAGCTGGGATGATAATTGCGGTCTTCTGCTTTCCTTCATCCAATTGGGGTTCACGCCCCCTTACTGGCGATGAGCTCCTGCACCTTGGCACACACCTCATCCGGTGGAAGCTTGCCTTCCCAGTCTCCGCTCCGCAGCTTTAGCTCCACCTTGCCCTCAGAAAGCGACCTTGAGCCGATGGTGATCCTGATAGGTATGCCGATGAGATCAGCGTCCTTGAACTTGACCCCCGGTCGTTCGTCCCGGTCATCCAAGAGGACCTCTATCCCGCAACTGGTCAACTGATCATAAAGCTCTTCGGCCAGGGCCAGCTCCTTATCACCCAAGGGGACGATGTGGACATGGAAGGGTGCGATGGACATGGGCCAAATGATCCCATGTTCATCGTGGTGCTGCTCAATGACCGCCGCCATGGTTCTGGTGACGCCGATGCCGTAACAGCCCATGACCATTGGCTTTTCTTCGCCGTTTTCATCTAGATAGTAGGCTCGCAGGGCTTCGCTGTACTTGGTGCCCAGCTGGAAAACCTGGCCTACTTCGATCCCTCGGGCTCCCAAGAGGGCATTGCCGCACTGGGGGCATGGGTCGCCACCTTTGACGAGGCGGATATCGGCCACCAGGTCCGGCTCATAGTCCCTGCCCATATTCACATTAAGCAAATGGGCATCTTCTTCGTTGGCCCCGGCAACTCCGTTGGCTAGGGCAGCCACTCCCTGGTCGACAATGAGGCGAACGTTCTTTAGGCCGACGGGTCCGCAAAAGCCCACGGGGGCTCCGGTGACCTGGAGGATGGTCTCCTCATCGGCAGGCTCTAGCTCCAAGGTCCCTAGGATCCGGGCCAGTTTCACCTCGTTTAGCTCATGATCTCCCCTAATCAAGGCGGCAACTACTTCTCCATCGCTTTTGTAAAGGAGGGTCTTAATTAGCCGCTCCGGAGCAACGTCCAAGAACGAAGACACCTGCTCAATGGTCTTTGCACCGGGAGTGAAGGCCTTTTCCAAGGGTAGGAGCTCGGTGCCGTCCTTAGGCTGTGGTCGACATTCGGCCCTTTCCACATTGGCCGCGTAGTCACACTCAGGGCAGTAAACGATGATGGCTTCGCCGCAGTCGGCCAAAACCACAAATTCGTGGGTGACGTTGCCGCCGATGGCCCCCGAGTCGGCCAGCACCGGCCGGGTCTCAAGACCGCAGCGGGAAAAGATCCGGCCGTAGGCCTGGTACATCTTTTGGTAGCTTTCTTCAAGACCCCGCTGATCCTGGTCGAAGGAATAAAGATCCTTCATGATAAATTCCCGCCCCCGAATGATGCCAAAGCGGGGTCTGACTTCGTCCCGGTACTTGTTCTGGATCTGGTACAAAAGCAACGGCAGCTGCCGATAAGATCTAACCTCGCCTTGAACTAGGCTGGTGGTGATTTCCTCATGGGTGGGACCCAAACAAAATTCTCGCCCGTGGCGGTCTTTAAGGCGGAACATTTCATCGCCGTAGTCAGCCCAACGGCCTGTGGCATGCCAAAGCTCTGCAGGTTGGACAATTGGAAGCAGAATCTCTTGACCTCCTGCAGCATCCATCTCTTCGCGGATGATTTGCATGATTTTCTTCAGCACCCGCTGGCTTAAGGGCAAGTAAGTATAGATTCCGGCTGCGGCCCGACGCAGAAAACCGGCCCGGAGCATCAGCTTATGGCTGGGTATTTCTGCTTCCGCCGGTGTTTCTCGCAAAGTTGGTATGAAACTACTGGTCATTCGCATAAGGCTACCTCCACTTCAGCCTGATTTTAACAGACTCGCTAGCTCGATGTCAATTCGTCCAAACAGGGAGGAAAATGCCTACTTGGGACCTGCTCGTCCATCCCCCTTACCCTCCATTTGCTTGGCCAGATTCTCGACTTCCTGGACGAGCAAGTCAACCACTTCATCGGTGGACAGCTTGCGGACCATTTGGCCATGACGGAATAGATAAGCCGCATTCTTTCCTCCGGCAATGCCAATATCGGCCTCCCGGGCCTCTCCAGGGCCGTTGACTTCACAACCCATTACCGCCACAGCAACCGGTTGGTTGATGTGGGCCAGCCTCCTTTCTACTTCATTTGCCAGTCGGGGAAGATCGATCTGGCAGCGTCCACAGGTGGGGCAGGAAATCAAAATGGGTCCCCGTTGGCGTAGATTAAGCGCCTTCAGGATCTCATAGCCGACCCTTACCTCTTCGACAGGATCACCGGTTAAAGACACCCGGATGGTATCCCCTAGGCCCTGGCCCAAGATGAGTCCTAGTCCCACTGCCGATCGAATGCTGCCAGCCCGAGGGGTGCCAGCTTCAGTGATTCCGATATGCAAAGGATAATTCCGGCGGGAAGCTAGGAGTCGGTAGGCTTGCCAAGTTGTAAGCACATCGAAGGCCTTCACCGAAATGAGAATATCGAAAAAGCCTAGTTCTTCCAAAATGGCTACATGCTTCAGGGCGCTTTCGACCATGGCCTGCGGTGTGGCTCGACCGTACTTGGCCAAGAGGTCCTTTTCCAAGGATCCGGCGTTAACACCGATCCGGATGGGTACGCCGCGGCTTTGGGCCGCCCTCACCACTTCTTGGACCCTTTCTTTGCTCCCGATGTTGCCAGGATTGATCCTCAGCTTGTCCACCCCGGCATCGAGGGCCATCAGGGCCAATCGATGGCTGAAGTGAATATCGGCAACCAAGGGCAGGGTGGTTTTTTGCCGAATTTTGCCCAGGGCCTGGGCTGCCTTCTGGTCGGGAATGGCGACCCGGACGATGTCACACTCTGCCGCGGCAAGGCGCTGGATCTGATCGCAGGTGGCCTCTACATCCCTAGTATCGGTGTTAGTCATGGACTGGACTGCAATCGGCGCTCCTCCCCCCACCTGCAGGGTGCCGATTCGGACGGGACGGGTCTTATCGCGAAGGGTTATCGTCAACGGGCTTCCCTCCTCTAGCTCGGCAGTATCCGGAGAATATCCCGGTACGTCGCAAAAACCATCAACAGGATCAACAGGGCAAGGCCGATGAACTGGGCCAATCCCTGATGTTCAGGTTCCAGGGGGCGTCCCCTTAGTCCTTCGAGAATGAGGAAAAGCAGCCAGCCCCCATCGAGGATTGGAATGGGCAAGAAATTCAAAAGCCCCAGGTTGATGTTCAAAATGGCCGCCAAGATCAACAGATACGGGATGCCTTGGCGGGCCGACTGCCCTACCAGCTTGAAAATGCCCACTGGTCCGGTGAGCTCTGGTTCGATGCGGCCAAGAAGCATTCGCACCAAGGAAGCCACCAGATCAACGGTCACGTTCCTGGTGCTGCCAATCCCCTTGGGTATGGCCAGGGACAAAGGATCTCGCTTCTGCTCATCCAATCCGATGCCAATGAGGCCGGTTCCACCGGGACCCTGGGCGTTGGGAGTGGCTGATAAATGCAAGATCTCGCTGTCCCGTTGAATGCGCAAGGTGACTTGCCTATTAACATTACGCCGGATGATCTTTGTCACTTGGCCGACTTCCTCGATGGTTTCCCCGTTGATGGCTAGGATCCTGTCCCCCGGTTGAATACCTGCTTGGACCGCGGGGGAGTTGGGCAAAATAGTGGTCACCAGGGGCGGAAACACTTGGACCAGGGAAAAATAGGCGACAAACAGGACAGTGGCCAAGACGAAGTTCATGAGGGGCCCCGCTGCGATGATGGCCATGCGCTGCCAAAGGGACTTGTGGTGGAAGTTCTGGGGATCGTCCGGATGGAGTTCTTCTCCCCCTTCCGAAGGATCATCCATCCCCGCCAACTTCACAAATCCGCCCAAGGGCAGGATGCGGACGGCATAAACAGTACCGTGCCTGTCAATTTGGAAGAGGGGCGGTCCAAAGCCTAGGGAGAACTCGTAGATACGGACGCCCATGGCCTTGGCCATGAGGAAGTGGCCCATTTCGTGGAAGAAAACGATGGTGCCGAAAACCACTATGAAGGCTAGCAGTGTATCCATAGACTAGCAATCACCCCTTAAGTGGAGGCTGTTTCATAATATGTTGAGCTTTCCTCCGGGCCCACCTATCCGCGGCTAATGTATCGTCAATCGTTGGCTGTTGCTTGTTTTGATGTTCCTCCAACACCCCTTCGATGACCCTGGGGATGCCCATAAAGGAGATCCTCTCCTGGAGAAAGGCCTCGACCGCCTCTTCGTTGGCTGCGTTGAGGACCGCCGGCATTGTGCCCCCCTCCTTCCCCGCTTCATAAGCCAAGGGTAGACAGGGAAACAGCTTTCCATCTGGCTTGGCAAAGGTCAAAGAACCGACATCGGCAAGGGACAACCGGGGCCATGGTGCAGACCAGCGTTCTGGGAAGGTCAAGGCAAGCTGGATCGGCAAGCGCATGTCCGGCGGTCCAAGCTGGGCCAGTACGGAGCCGTCGACTAGTCCGACCAAGGAATGGACGATGCTTTGGGGATGGACAAGGACCTGGATCTGTTCATAGGGCAGGTCAAAGAGCCAGTGGGCTTCGATGACCTCCAAGCCTTTGTTCATCAAGGTGGCCGAATCAATGGTGATTTTCGCGCCCATGTCCCAGTTGGGGTGCTTCAAGGCCTCCTTGGGGGTGACCAGTTCCAGTTGTTCCTTGGTATATGTCCGGAAGGGCCCGCCGGAGGCGGTTAGGATAATCTTCTCCAAATGGGCCGGGTCCTGTCCTTGCAGACATTGGAAAACAGCACTATGTTCGCTGTCGATGGGCAATATTTGCACATGCCTTTCCTTGGCCTTGGACATCACCAATTCTCCCGCCGCCACTAGTGATTCCTTGTTGGCTAACCCGATGTCTTTGCCGGCATCGATGGCAGCAAGGGTGGGCAAAATACCCCGAGCCCCCACCACGGAAACCACTACTAGTTCCGCTTGGGAGTGGGTTGCCGCGGCGATGAGGCCTTCGGCACCGACCATGACTTCGATGTTGTTACTTATCATGCCCCGCAGGCCCTTAGCTGAATCAGCGTCACCTACCACTACTAGTTCGGGGTTGAGCTGTCGGGCTTGCTTGGCCAGGCAGTGGATGTTCCTGCCCGCGGTCAAAGCAACAACCCGGAGACTGTCGGGGTAATGGGATATGATCTCAACTGTTTGTCTGCCAATGGAGCCGGTCGAACCTAGAATGGCCAGTCTTTTCATGAAGATGCGGCAAGCATCAAGCTGCCATCCCTCCTATCCATGGGGTCTACTGGGAAACAGGGCCCCGTTCTGTACCCAAAGAAGGGCCTTAAGGACAATGAGCAGAAGGGGACCTAGAATAAAGCCTTCGACACCCCAAACCCTGACCCCTACGTAGATGCCAAAAAGAGCCGCTAGAGGATGGATGCCGATGTAGTGCCCGACGATTTTCGATTCGCAAAGCTGCCGGATGGCAATTACCGCAAGCAGCAAGAAAAGACAAGCAATTCCCCGGCCAATGTCCTCTAGGGCCAGGTAAAGCGCTACAGGGGTCAAAACCAAACCAGGTCCGAGGACCGGGAGCAGGTCGAACACCCCCGCGGTTACGCCTATCAGGCCGGCATAGGGCAGACCCAAAAGGTTCAACCCGGCAACGAAAAGAGTAGTCGTTAGGGTGATGAGGATCAGCTGGGCCCGGATGAAACCCATGATGGCTGTCATCAGCTCCTGCTTCACCTGGGATAAGCGCCGGTGCCATCCCGGGGGAGTCAGCCTCTTTAGCCCCGCGGTGAGTTGACGCTTGTCGCGGCTGATGAAGAAAGTGGCCAGTAAAGTGATCACTGCCGTTCCCAGGGCCCTGGGCAGTTTCTGCAATAGTTCCCATCCTTCCCTAAGGGCCATGGCAAGAAACCCAGGCATGCCTCCGAGGGTTTGCTGGAGGATGGCCCTAAGTTGCGGCGGAAAGGAATTGGTCCAGGTCTCAAGCCGACTTTTCCAGAACTCCTCAAGGCTGCTGGCAGCATCTTCTCCAGGGGGCAGATAGGATAGCAGCTCTCCTATTTCTCCGCCGAGGTGCAAATAGAAAGCTCCCCCCACAAACAGCAACAGCCCAATTAGGCAAAACCCCACCAATAGAACGGCCGCTCCCCGCTGCAAGTGTCCCTTGGCCTCCAGAATATCGACGATTGGGTCGATGATTGACGCAAACAGGAGAGCCAAGATAAAGGGGGTGACCAAGGGGATAAGGATCCACATGGCCGCAAGGGCGGCCAGAATGCTTCCCGCCCAATAAAGGCCTAGTCCTTCCTTCTGTCCCATACAGACTCACATCCATAGGGATAAAAAGTGATAGGCAACGGGGGCAGCAAACAACAGGCTGTCAAAACGGTCCAACAACCCTCCATGCCCCGGCAGCAGGTTGCCTGAGTCTTTTACCTCAGCCTCCCTCTTTAGGGCTGATTCAACCAGATCACCCATCTGGGCTGACAAGCTAACGGCCATGGCTCCCACCAGGGCCAATCCGGGGGTTAAGGGCAACAGACGAGTGGCCGCTAGGGAGCCAACGAAGGTTCCCGCGGTCAATCCGGCCAACGCCCCCTCCCGGGTTTTCTTCGGGCTGATGCTGGGACACAGGGGAGTCTTGCCGCGGGCAGTGCCCAAAAAATAGGCGGCGGTGTCTGTGGACCAAACAATGATCAACAGGGTGAAAACAGCGTTCCTTCCCAGCTGGGCATGGAGAGCATAGATCCACCAAAGCAGGCCCCCTGTGTATAGAACGGTCAGCAAGGCGGCACCCCCGTGCCTTAATGGCCGTCCCCCCTTCAGAGTTTCCCTGGTCAGGACATACAGGACCAAGAAAGCCAAGACCCCACTACCCTTATCAAAGTATGTGGCAATGAGAAATAATAAACCTCCCCACCGGGTGATTTCCGGCAATGGCGCAAGGCCCAGCTGGTGCCACATTGCTTCCATTTCCCGGCTGGTTAGCACGCTGAGAAGGGCCAAGAAGGCTAACAGATACGGTCCGCCCAACCAGACAACGCCTAGTATCAACGGGATTCCTATTAGGGCCGTGATGATGCGGGTGAGCATGGGATGCTCTCCAATCCTTTAGATTTCCTCCTCCAACGGGGAGGCGTCAATTCTCCCAAAACGTCGTTCCCGCCCGTGATATTCCAGCAGGGCTTTCACCAATTCCTGCCGGTCAAAGTCAGGCCAATAAGTGGAAGTAACCCAAAGCTCAGCGTAAGCGGATTGCCAGAGCAGGAAATTGCTCAGGCGGCGCTCACCGCCGGTTCGGATGATCAGATCCGGATCAGGTAGTCCTCCTGTGGTCATCTGCCGGGCCACCAAATCTTGATCGATGTCGTTGATGG
>JAAZLZ010000050.1 GCA_012799075.1 Bacillota bacterium | reverse complement strand
TTGAAGGCTCTGAAAGATATTCAATATGGCCGGTATATGGCGATTGAGTCGTTGCCTAAACCTGATCCCCAGGAAGGCGCCCGCCGGGGCCGGGAGCATATCCAGGAGCTCCTTGAGGACTTATAAGGAGGAAGTTGATGTTGTTCCGGGCCGTTTTGTTCGATCTCGACGGGACCCTGCTCGCCACTGACTTTGATGAACTGATGCCATCGTATTTGCAGCTGGTCAGTGAACGTTTCGCCAAGTGGGTTGACAAGGAAGCCTTCATCAAGCAGCTCCTTGCTTCAACCCAGGCAGCCATGGAGTGCAGGGATCCAAACTTTACGGTGCTAGAGGCCTTCAGCCGGGATTTCTTTCCTAAGGTGGGGTTAGATCGGGAATATCTTCGGATTTTCTACGATTTTTATCAGAAGGAATTCAAAGGGTTGGGACAAGGCGCCGCAAGACGGGAGGGCAGCCGTGAGGCTGTCGATGCCGCCTTGGAAAGGGGCTATAAAGTAGTCGTCGCCACTAATCCCCTTTTTCCTGAGGTGGCCATTCGGGAGAGACTGGCCTGGGCAGGTTTGGACAAGGTGCCCTTTGCCTTGATCACCACAGGGGAAAACATGCACTTTTGCAAGCCCTATTCCGAGTACTACTGGGAGATTGCCGATTTGATCGGCTGCGCCCCTGGGGAATGTCTCATGGTGGGGAACGACCCCGTCTATGATTTGCCCGCCGGCAAAATCGGCATGAAAACCTTTTTCCTGGGGGACGGTCCCCACCAACTGGCTGATTACTGGGGTGACATGGGGGCCCTTTGCCGTTTGTTGGACAAATCGGGTGAATATAAGTCCGATGTACAGGCATACTAGGAACGGAAAAGGGGGGGAATCCCCCCCTTATATCCTAGTAACCTCCGCCTTTGAGTTCGGTGGGGTTATGGGCAGGCGAGGTGCCTTGTGCTGAAACGTCCGGCTCTAGCGGGAAAGAGCCGCCGGTAGCACCGCCCATACTTTGCCGGAAACCGGACTGGACGCCGGCCGTTGCCTGCTGAATCAGGGACTGTTCAGCGGCGGCAATCATCCGGCGAACCATATGTCCCCCGACAGCCCCACACTGGCGGGCGGGGATGTCTCCCCAGTATCCAGACTTCCAGGACTGGTCGATGCCCAGTTCATTAGCTACCTCGTACTTGAACTGTTCCAGTGCTGAAGAGGCTTGCGGTATGAGACTGCGATTTCGCTTTTGACCAAGAGCCATTCTATTTCACCTCCTTCTGTTCTGGCATCCATAGTGTGGACGGTAGGCCGCCTCCTAATACGGTGTAGATGTTGGAGGTTCTTCATCTTCGTCCCATGGAGGGCCGATTTCGCATTGTTTGACGGTGCGATTTATGGTATCATGTTGCGCAAGAACAAAAACTCAAAGACCCAAAGGGCGGGAGCTTCCAGACGATGGAAAATTTTAAACAAACCGTCGATCGAATTCGTGACTTAAAAAAGCAACGGCAGGCCATTATTCTAGCTCATAACTATCAACTCCCGGAAATCCAGGATATCGCCGATTTTGTCGGCGATTCCTTAGGGTTGAGCCAGCAAGCGGCAAAAACCGACGCCAAAGTAATCGTTTTTTGCGGCGTCGACTTCATGGCGGAGACAGCGGCCCTTTTGTCTCCCGACAAGAAAGTCTTGCTGCCTGCTCCCGATGCAGGCTGTCCCTTGGCGGAAACGATTACCGCCGAGGACTTGCGGGCCAAAAAGCGAGAGCATCCCAAGGCGGCCGTTGTCTGCTACATCAATTCCTCCGCGGCGGTCAAAGCTGAGAGCGATATCTGCTGCACTTCCTCCAACGCACTTCGGGTGGTCGAATCCCTCCACCAAGAGGAGATCCTGTTTGTTCCCGATGCCAACCTGGGCCAATGGGTGGCCTCCCAGACGAGCAAGAAGATCATCCTCTGGGACGGCTGCTGCATCACCCATCACCGGGTGAATACCGAAGATGTTAAGCGGGTGCGGCATCTACATCCCGATGGACTGCTTTTGGTTCACCCCGAGTGCCGACCGGAAGTTGCAGCCCTGGCCGACTTTGTGGGGAGCACCGCAGGGATCCTGAAATTTGCTCAGCAATCGAAAGCCAAGAAATTTATCATTGGCACCGAAATGGGTATTTTACACCGGATCCAACAAGAAAACCCAGACAAGACCTTCTATCTCCTTTCGCCTGGACTAGTTTGCCCGAATATGAAGCGGACAGCAAGTCTAGCCATGGTAGAAGCGGTCCTGAGGGACATGTCCAATCAGGTCACCGTTCCCGATGAAATCCGCGGGAGAGCCTTGGCTGCGGTGGAACGAATGCTTTCCGTTAGTTAGGGGGACTAGCCCATGTGGGGGGAAAGGTATGATTTCCTGGTCATCGGCAGCGGCCTGGCCGGCCTGTTTACGTCTTTAACCCTGAAGGATCGGGGAAGGGTGGCTTTGATCACCAAGGGCGCCTTGGAAGACAGCAACAGTTACTTTGCCCAAGGGGGCATGGCGGCCGCCGTCGGCCAAGGCGACTCGCCCGATCTTCATCGCCGGGATACCCTGGCGGCGGGGGCGGGACTTTGTGATGAACCGGCCGTTGACCTGCTCGTCAAGGAAGGCCCCCAGCGGATACGAGATCTGGTGGCCCTGGGAGTTGAATTTGACCGTTGGGGCGGACAGGTTCACCTGGCCCGGGAAGCGGCCCACTCGATCAACCGAATCTTGCATGTGGACGGGGATGCCACTGGCCGAGGGGTATGCACCCGGCTCATCGAGGAAGTCAAGCAAAGCCGCGAGATCGATGTTTACGAAGGCCATTTTGTGGTTGACCTGATCATGACCGAAGGCCGATGCTGGGGGGCATTAGCCTTAAGGAACGAAGAGTACCGGGCTTTTTGGGCCCCGGCCACCATTTTGGCCACCGGAGGGGTGGGGCAAGTTTTCGCGGAAACCTCCAATCCGCCTACGGCCACCGGCGATGGCATTGCGCTGGCCTATCGGGCCGGTGCGATGCTGATGGACATGGAATTTGTCCAGTTCCATCCGACCGTCCTTTACACCGGCGGGGACAAGTCCCGGTTCTTGATTTCGGAAACGGTGCGGGGCGAGGGGGCGGTTCTTCGCAATCAGGGGGGCCAAGCCTTCATGGGCAAGTATCATCCCCTCGGGGATCTGGCGCCCCGGGATGTGGTGGCCCGGGCGATTTGGACCGAAATGCAACAGGACGCCCGTCCCCATGTCTATCTCGATGCCACCTCCATCAAGCATCCCCAGGATAGGTTCCCAACCATCTACCGCCGCTGTTCGGAGATGGGCCTAAAGATGGAGCGGGATTGGCTGCCGGTGGGTCCTGCGGCCCACTACACCATGGGCGGGGTCTATACGGATCATCATGGCCGAACCACTATTCCGGGACTCTTGGCCTGTGGGGAAGTGGCCTGCACCGGCATCCACGGGGCCAATCGCCTGGCCAGCAATTCCCTCTTGGAGGCGATTGTCTTTGGCCAGCGGGCTGCCCTGGCCGCGGAAAAAGCAGCCTCCGGGAAGATGCCTGCACCGAGGATCCCTTCGCTTTCGGCCATGGCGAATCGCCGTGCCCTGCAAAGGATCAGCTGGCATTACGTGGGGCTTGAACGATCGAAAGAATTGCTGACCTCGGCCCTAATGAAGCTGGAAGAACTGGGCCGGGAGGAGTACCGGGGGACGGATGGGGCAAGCCTAGAGGCGGCCAACATGGCGGTGGTCATCGGTCTGATGGCTAAAGCGGCCCTTCTTAGGGAAGAAAGCCGGGGAGCCCACTACCGACTGGATTTCCCCGACAGCGACCCGTCCTGGTGTAAACATATTATTCTGCAGCGCGGCGAAGACTTGGCCTTTCGGCCGGTGGATAAGGGGTAATAGGCATGTGGAGTTTTGCTGAAAAACATTGGGCAGAAAAGATCGTTCAGTTGGCCCTTGCTGAAGATGTGGGGCGGGGAGATATCACCACCACCGCGGTCATTGGCCCGGATGCCATCGCGCGGGGCTCCATCGTTTTTCGGGAGCAAGGGGTGCTCGCGGGTCTTCCTGTGGTGGAAATGGTTTATGGAATGCTCGATGACCGGGTGCGGATTGTGCCCTTGCGGCGGGATGGCGATATTCTCCTCGCAGGGGAAAGCGCGGCCCGGGTTGAAGGTCCCGCTTCGGCTATTTTGACGGGAGAGCGGGTTGCCCTGAATTTCCTGCAGCGCCTGAGCGGCGCCGCGACGATCACCGCGGAGCTGGTGGAGCTGGTGCGTCCCTATCCCTGCCAAGTGGTGGACACCAGGAAGACTTCCCCGGGAATGCGGGTATTGGAAAAGTACGCGGTGCGGGTGGGCGGGGGCCGCAACCACCGCTTAGGCTTGGATGATGCCATTCTGATCAAGGACAACCATGTGATTGCCGCGGGAGGCATTGCCAAGGCCGTAGCGGCTGCCCGGGCCAAAGCTCCCTTGACGGCCCGGATTGAAGTTGAAGCCGAGTCAAGGGAGCAGGTGGAAGAGGCCCTTGACGCCGGGGTGGATATCATCATGCTGGACAACATGGAAGTGGGGAAGATGGCCCAAATGGTGGCCCTAATCAATGGCCGGGCTCTAGTTGAAGCCTCTGGCGGGATCACTAGGGACAACATTGCCTCCGTGGCCGCTGCCGGGGTGGACTGCATTTCCGTAGGCGCAATCACCCATTCCAGCCGGGCCCTGGATGTGGCGCTCGACCTGGAGGTTATCGCAAAAGACGCAGAATAACCGCCACTATCCCTGCGGACATGAGGGGACCGTTGGGAATCCCTTGACAAAAGGCCACCCCCAAGAGGGAGCCGACGATCAGGCCGATCATTACCTCCGGCTCGACCTGCAGAAGGGCAACGCCCCTGGCGGCCAGGTGGGCGGAGAGGGCTCCGACAATTAGTGCGATCAACCCGCCAGCGGTGGTAATAGAGCCCAAGATGCCTCCAAGTCCCACTTTCCCCGTCGCTAGGGGCAGCATCACACCGATTAGCATTAGACAAATGCCGACGGGCAGACAGTGATGTTCAAGGAATTCGAGCACCGGCTGGATGTGGAATACCGTCAGGAGCAGCAGGATGGTGCTGGCGATGGTGATGAGCTGGTGGCCGCCGATGGCTCCCACCATCACAAGGGCAAAGAGGATCCAGCTCTGTTCGGACACGGGCGCCACCTCCAGTAGATTCTATGCCCGCATCATCATTCCAGACCAGTTCCCCATCCATTAGCCGGCCCGATCGGCAACCTCCGCCGTTTCCTCCAGAGCCTGGCAGTAGTAGGCCGGCAGGGCAAACGCGGCCCGGTGCAGCTCTGAGGTGTAATAACGCAATTCCCAGCTGTCCGCTGGTTCCCGCTTAGCCTTGCGGGGATCGTGCTTTTTCGAGGCCAGCATGAAGCTCCAAATACCTGGGGAGTAGCTGGGGACGCTCGCCAGGTAAGGTCTGACAATCGGGAACAGCTCCGTCAGACTTCCATAGACCTGCTGCAGCAAGTCCATGTTGAAAAAGGGCGATTCGATCTGGGCTGTAAGGATCCCATCTTTTTTCAGGGCCTGTCTGACATTGCGATAAAAATCCTGGTTGAACAGCCCCACCGCCGGACCCAAAGGGTCGGAGGAATCGACGATGATGACATCATGCTGATCTGATGCTTCCTGGACGTATTTGATCCCGTCGGTGATATGCACCTTGACGCGGCCATCGTCGAAACCAGCGGCCAGCTCTGGCAAATAGCGGCGAGACGCTTCGATTACTTGACCATCGATCTCGACCAAGTGGGCCTTTTCCACCTCGGGATGCCGCAGTACTTCCCTTAGGGTGCCGCCGTCGCCGCCCCCGATAATTAGCACCTTCCTCGGTGCAGGATGGGCAAAGAGGGGTACATGGGCGATCATCTCATGGTAAGCAGGCTCATCCCTGAGGGTTGTCTGGATGACCCCATCCAACAGGAGCATGCGGCCGAATTGGGGACTGTCCACCACGGCCAAATCCTGATACTTCGATTTGGACCGGTACAACGTGCGTTCTACCCGATGCATCGTGAACAAGTTCTTGTTTTCGTGGGCTTTTAGCCAAATTTCCATCATTTCAGCCCTCCCTGCCTTGCTTTTATGCCACATACACCATTAGACATCCCGCCGTTGATTCCTGCATACAATTGTTCGTCCTTGGCTTTACCGAGGACATTATGGGAAAGTTGAGAATTTTATTATATAAACTTCGACAGACAAGCCTGTCCCCCCTATGCTAGAGTAAGCCTTGCCCGTTGATCTTCGGCAGCAAGGGGTGGATCCTGATGGCTGAACAGGTTGAAATCGGCGCCTACCAAGTCCTCACCCAGCCTTTAAAGACGTCTCCCAGCCTGGCCCCGGCATCCTGGTGGGAATCTTTGGCGGCCATTGCCGCAGTAGTTCTCGGACGGGAGCTGTTCTTGAGTAATATATGCGGATTGGTTCTGGGCCGCATCGTGCTTTTTGACAGCCTCTCTCCCTTCGGCATTGCTTTCTACAGCACCCTATTGATGACAGGGCAGCAAAGACGGGCCTGGGGAGCACTAATTGGAGTTCTGCTGGGGCTCCTTACCTTGGGGAAGGCCCGGGAGATCATCTTCCATCTGGTGGTTTTTTTGAGCCTATACGGCCTTATCCGTAAGAAACGGTCCTCTGCCCTTTGGGTCATGCTGACGGTGGGGATGGCCCGCCTTAGTCTTTCCTTCTTATGGAACGGGACTTGGCAGGCGGGTTTTGGCCTTGAGGCTGTGCTGGCAGCCTTGTTATGCGGGGTCCTGGGCCCCGTTGCTATTTTATGGGCCGGGGACCGGCCCAGGGTTCTGTCTTCCCAGCAGCTTGCCGCGCTGGCCATGTTCGCGGCGGGATTGGTTGCCGGACTCCATGGCTGGCAGGTGGGTGGCATCGCGCTCGATGGGGTTGCCGGAAAAGCCGCGGTGCTCGTAGGCGCCCAGGTGGGTGGGGGAGGTCTCGGCGCGGCTGTCGGGGTGACGGTTGGCGCCTTGGCCGCGGTATCCTCCTCTGGTGATCCCTATTTGATCAGTGTCCTGGCCTTAGGGGGGCTCCTGGCCGGTTTAGGTCAGCGCCTCGGCAAGCCCGGAACCGCGGTGGGCTTCATCTTAGGACTCTTCATCTTGTCCGCCCAGACCCCGGGTGAAGATCTGCTTTTCGACAGTCTGAGGCACACGGGTTTAGCTCTATTGCTATTCTCCCTTGTGCCCGGCGCCTACCTTCAACAGGCGGCCCAAATCATTCCCGGCACCATCCAGCAGCTCCGCTCCCAGCGCAAGCAGGAAGAGCGGTTTCAGCGCACCTTGGCCCAGAAGCTCACCGATGTCAGCTGCATGTTTGCTGACCTCTCGGATAAGTGCCTCATCCGGCCCCCGGAAGACACCAATCCCATGGATTCTTTTCTAGAGCGCCTCGGGGAGAAGGCATGCTCCCGCTGTCCGTCTTACAACAGGTGCTGGGATGAAAGCTTCCTGCAGAACTATTGGGACCTGATCGCCATCCTGGCGGCCTTGGAAAAGCCGGGGACGAAGATTCCAAAGACGAATTTGGGCAGCCGCTGCATCCGCCGCCAGGCTTTCCTGGAAGCCATCGGGGAAGTCCTAAAGACAATGCGCCTGGAAGAGCATTGGCGGCAAAGGCTCAAAGACAGCCAAAGACTCATCGCCGGACAGCTGCAGGGCGTGGCGGAAATTATGGGATCATTGGCGGGTCAGCTTAAGATTCAGGTTGACTACGCGGATGAAGCCGAAATAGGCCTGGCCCAAAGATTGGCCGGGGCAAGGGTCAATTGCTCTGAGGTCATGGTCCGTCGACTGGATAATGACCTATTGGAGGTAATCATCCACAAGTCCCCCTGTCGGGGCAGGGAAAGTCTTTGCGGAGCGCGGATACCCGATTTGGTCACCCGCCAGCTGGGCAGGTCTTATATGTTGAAAAGACAGGGTCCTTGTCCCAGGACAAACGGGGCTCGCGCCTGTGAGCTGACTTTGCTCCCCAAGGAAGAATACACCCTCGGCATCCAAGTATTGACGGTGGCCAAGGATGGCAAGACGGTATCGGGGGATCACCACGGTCAGGTGGAACTGTCCGGCGGCAAGACCGCGATTATCCTCAGCGACGGGATGGGGGCCGGCTCCGCCGCGGCCTTGGAGAGCGTGACCACCGTTTCCCTCTTGACGAGGATGCTGGAGGCGGGGTTTGACCATCGCTATGCTTTGCGCCTCGTCAACACCATGCTGCTCTTGCGGTCGCCGGAGGAAACCTTCGCCACGATTGATCTGGTCATCATCGATCGATATACTGGGGAGGCGGAATTCATCAAAGTGGGTGCGCCTTCCAGCCTGATTAAGCGGGGAAGCCAGGTGGAGGTCCTGTCACCCGGTTCACCCCCCGCGGGGATCTTGAGCGAAATCGACATCCAGGTGGAAAAACGCTGTTTGCGTCCTGATGATGTGGTGGTGTTGTTTACCGACGGGCTCTTGGATGTACGCGGGGAGTCCAACAAGGAAGAATGGTTGACGCAGGTCTTAGCCCAGCTGGATGATACCGAACCTGCCCATGTGGGGCAAGGTCTCCTCAAGGCTGCCCAAGTCGGCGAAGGCGGCCGCTTCCCCGACGATGTGACCCTCATTGTGCTGCGCCTGGAAAGGAATACTAGCGCCGGGCGCACCGCATGGGCAATTCGTCCTTATGGCCAGCGCCGGGGAAAAACCGCCGGCTAGCGGTGGAGGATTTCCCCGGGGTGAAGACGAACTTACAGGGAAACACGGCGGAGGGCTGTCTTTGAGCAAGGATCTGCTGCCCCAGGTAAAAAGCTTCATTGAAGAGCACAGCATGCTAAGCAGGGATGATCGCGTCTTGGTTGCCGTCTCGGGCGGCCCCGATTCAACGGCCCTGCTTCATTTGCTCTATCGCTTGCGGGAGGACTACCGGCTGGTGCTCCATGTCTTCCATTTGCATCACGGCATGCGGACGGAGGCAGACGTGGATGCCGCCTTTGTGGCTGACCTGGCCCGCCGGTTGGATCTGCCCTTCCATGGGGAATACCGGAACGTGCCGAGGATCGTCCAAGAGTCCGGGGGCTCAAGCCAGCTGACGGCCCGCAAGGTGAGATATGAACTGGCCTACCGGCTGGCCCGGGAACAGGATCTGAATAAGATTGCCTTCGGTCATAATGCCGACGATCAAGGGGAAACGGTCCTCATGCGCTTCCTGACCGGCGGGGGCCTGAGGGGTTTGGCTGGCATCCCCCCCGTCCGGGGAAAGATCGTCAGACCCCTGTTAGGGACTTCCCGTCGATCAATTGAAGACTATTGCCGGGAGATGGACCTTGCCTATCGGATCGATGCCTCCAACTTGAAGCCCACTTATTTGCGGAATCGAATCCGCCTGCAGCTTATTCCCTACTTGGAGGAAGAATACAATCCCCGCCTGCGGGAGCATCTAGTTGCCCTGGCCGACATCCTCCGGGGTGAAGAGGAGCTTTTGGGCCGGCTGGATGAGGAGCTTTACCGGGCTTTGCACCGGCCCCAGGGCGATGGATCCTTGGGCTTGGAGCTGCAAGGCTTCCTGGCCTTGTCGGACCCGGGTCAGCGGAGGGTCCTGGTCCATGCCCTGGAGAAAATCAAGGTGCCCCGGTTTGATGCCGATCATATTGAAGATATCAGGGAGCTTGCCCAAGGGCCCCTCGGGAAGTTAATCCATCTGCCGGGAGGGTTTTGGGCCCAGCGGGACTACGAGGCGGTGGTTCTAGGCAGGGGCGGGGAGAAGTCCTTTCAGTCCAGGAATTTGCCCGTGCCCGGGATGGTAGCCATTGGGGAGCTTTGGATAAAAGCTGACCTTATTCCGCCGGAGCAAGCATCCATCAGCTCCCGGGGAAAAGAGCTGGGGGAAGACTGCGCCGAGTTTGACTGGGAAGCAATTGTTCCTCCCATCAAGGTCCGTCCCCGCGCCCCCGGGGACCGGATGGAGCCTTTGGGCCTTGCGGGCACCAAGAAGGTCAAGGACATCCTGATGGAAGGCCGAATTCCCCGGCGGCTCAGGGAGATGGTTCCCATCATTGCCGATGCCAAAGACATCCTTTGGGTTGGGGGGCTGCGGCGCTCGGAACGGGGCCGGATTACCGAGGAAACCAGGAGGGTGTTGCGGCTGCAGATCGAGGGCTTGGAACAGTTGGGCCTTGAGCCTGCCGCCGGGGAGCCGGATTTTGGCCCCTGAGCAGATGATGGCGGATTCTGGGTGAATTGCAGTGTAGACCCCACCGTGTTATAATGTTATACTGCAAGTAGGAGTAAATCTTATTTTGCCCAATTGACCAGTTAGAAACTTGCGGTGGCGGGGATCAGCACCCGCCTATCTTTTGGAAAGTGACGCAAGGAACTCGAGGGGAGGACATGTTTTGAATAAGGTTCTGCGAGGGATTAGCCTCTACCTGTTGATTGCCATCGTGGCCGTCACCTTGGTCAGTGGGCTCTACACGCCTTCGGAGACTCGCAAAGAGCTGGAGTACTACGAGTTTATCGAGCTGCTCGAAAGCGACCAGATCGTTAAGGTGCGGATGATTGGCCGACAAACGGTGGAAGGCGAATTGAAAAACGGGACCAAGTTCGCCACTTATGTTCCGGAGGGGACGACCAACCTCAGCGACCGCCTGCTGGCTAGGAACGTAAAGGTGGCCGCGGAGCCTGAACCGCCAGCCCCCTGGTGGATGTCCTTTTTGCCGAACGTCATCACCTTGGTCATTTTTGTAGGATTGTGGCTCTTTATTCTCAATCAGATGCAAGGGGGCAGCAATCGGGCCTTGTCCTTTGGCAAAAGCAGGGCGAAACTCCATACGGACCAGCGGATCAAGATTAACTTCCAGGATGTGGCCGGTTTGGATGAGGCCAAGGAAGAACTGGAAGAAATCGTAGAATTTCTCAAGCAGCCCAAGCGATTCATGGACGTGGGGGCTAAGATTCCCAAGGGAGTCTTGTTGGTGGGCCCTCCAGGCACCGGCAAGACCTTGCTGGCCCGGGCGGTGGCTGGAGAAGCGGGCGTACCCTTCTTCAGCATCAGCGGCTCGGATTTTGTGGAGATGTTTGTGGGGGTTGGGGCCGCTCGGGTGCGGGACCTTTTTGAGACCGCCAAGCGGAATGCCCCCTGTATTGTATTCATCGATGAGCTTGATGCCGTCGGTCGCCAGCGGGGCGCTGGACTGGGCGGCGGCCATGATGAACGGGAACAGACCCTCAACCAGCTCCTGGTGGAGATGGACGGCTTTGAGCCTAACAACGGGGTCATCATCATGGCGGCGACCAACCGACCCGATGTCCTTGACCCGGCCCTGCTCCGCCCAGGGCGGTTCGATCGGAGGGTAGTGGCCGATCGTCCCGATGTGATTGGACGGGAGGCCATCCTGCGCATCCATGCCCGAGGCAAGCCCTTAGGCCCCGATGTGGACCTTAAGGTTCTTGCCCGCCGGACGCCGGGATTTGCTGGGGCGGACTTGGAGAACCTAATGAATGAGGCCGCGATCTTGGCAGCCCGGCAGGGAAGGAAGCGAATCGGGATGGAAGAGTGCGAGGAAGCCATCGATCGGGTTCTGATGGGGCCCGAACGGAAGCGGCGTATCCTCAGTGAACAGGACAAAGAGGTATTTGCCTACCACGAGGCTGGCCACGCGGTGGTGGCCCGGTTCCTTCCCCATGCCGATCCGGTCCATAAGGTAAGCATCATCGGACGGGGCCTGGCTGGAGGCTATACCATGACTCTTCCTTCCGAAGACAGGTATGTCACCACCAAGTCCGAACTCCTCGATGACCTGGCCCACCTTCTGGGGGGTCGGGCTGCGGAAGAGTTGGCCTTGGATGAAATCAGCACCGGCTCCCAAAACGACCTGGAGCGGGCGACGAAGCTGGCCCGAAAGATGGTCATGGAGTGGGGGATGAGCGAGAAGCTAGGCCCCCTCACCTTTGGTCGACAGCATGAAGACATGATCTTCCTGGGCCGGGACATCACCCGGGACCGCAACTACAGCGAAGAGGTAGCGGCGGCCATCGACAAGGAAGTCAAAGAGCTGGTGGAAGGGGCCCATCGCCGGGCCCGGCGGATCCTGGAGCAGCAGCGGGATAAGCTGGACCTGGTCGTCGAAGCCCTTAAGGAACAAGAGACCTTGGATCGGGAAGCCTTTGAACGGGTCATCAGCATGGAGACGAGTGGTGCTGTAGCTGCCCAAAGGGAGGGCCCGACCAGGCCCAATGCCCAAGCGGCTCCGAAACCGAAAAGCCCCGTTCGGCGTGAACTGCTGGATGGACAACAGCCGGCCGTCGAGCTGGAGTAAGGTGTGAACCAAAGAGCATTCCCCACGGGGAATGCTCTTTTGCACGGAGGGATGGATCATGAGGGCCTTGCTGGTTATCGACATGCTCAAGGATTTCATCGAGCCCGATGGGAAGCTCACCTGCGGCCCCGCGGGGGCAGGAATTGTTCCTTCGGTCAAAGCCCTGTTAGATGAGTTTCGGGCCAAGGATGAACCGGTGTTGTTCATCGCCGACCGCCACCTGCCCGCGGATAAGGAGTTTGACATGTTCCCCGAGCACTGCCTCCAGGGAAGTCCCGGCGGGGAAATAATCGAGCCGCTAACACCCCGGGAGGGTGAACGGATCATCTTCAAGCGCCGCTACAGCGCCTTTTTTGGCACCGACCTTGATTTAACCCTGCGGGAGCTGGGGGTGACGGAGCTGGTGCTGGTCGGAGTCTGCACCAATATCTGCATTCTCTACACCGCCGCGGATGCCCGGATGCGGGGATATCACGTCATCGTCTTTCCTGAGGCGGTGGCCTCTTTTGACTCCAAAGCCCATACCTTTGCCCTTGGGCAAATGAAGGACGTGCTCCACGTGGAGGTTAAGGCTGGCCACTTGGGGGCAGGCTAGAATAACCCCAGCAAAGGAGGAGAGGCGGTGGCGGACAAGATCGTGCTGCGGAACATGGTTTTCTACGGTTACCATGGCGCCTTCGCCGCGGAGCGGGAACTGGGCCAGAAGTTTGAGGTGGATGTGGAAATCCATCTGGATCTGACGGGCATATCCCAGAATGACGACTTGGAGGTGGCCATCAACCATGTTGATGTCTACACCCTGGTCAAAGATGTGGTGGAAGAGGGTGGGTTCAACCTCCTGGAAAGCATCGCCGAAGCCGCTGCCTTGGGGATCCTCTCTGCCTGCGATGTTGATGGGGTGACCGTCCGGGTGCGGAAGGTCAATGCACCTTTGGGAGGGATCTTAGACTACGTGGAGGCGGAGGTGACCCGCCGGGTCTAAAGCATCATGGATGATTCCTTTTTTAACCTTTATTACCGGCCGGAGGTAGATTCAACAAACGAATGGGCCAAGGAGCTGGCCCGGTCAGGAGCCCCCGAAGGCACCTTAGTCGTTGCCGACACCCAAAGGGCCGGTCGGGGTCGACGGGGCCGAACCTGGTCATCCCCCCGGGGCGGGTTGTATTTCTCTTTGATCTTAAGGCCGTCAATCCCCCCTGAGCTTGCTCCCCAACTGGTTTTGCTCACGGCAACATGCCTCCATCGGGTCCTTCGCCGCCGACATCTGCCTGTATCCCTGAAGTGGCCGAACGATGTGGTGGCTCGAGGGGATAAGCTCGCGGGGATCCTGGTGGAAGCCGGATCGGCATCCCGGGGCCTTAGCTTTGCCGTGGTGGGAGTTGGAGTGAATGTCAATGGCCCGCCCCCCCTTGAGGGGGCAACATCCATTGAGACGATCACGGCATCTCCCCAACGAAAAGACCAAATCCTGCAGGACATCCTCGGAGAAATCAAGGCAGGGTATCTTGCCTACCTCAAGGAGGGGATCGAGCCCATCCTGGCGGACTATCGGCAAGGGTGCACTACTTTGGGCCGGGAAGTAGTCATTTTTGGCTCCCACGGGAAGGCCAAAGCTAAAGCAATCGATGTAGGCAAATCAGGCGAGTTGCTAGTTGAGTACCCTGATGGATGCCGCGGGTGGGTTCATGCCGATGAGGTGAGCCTGCGCATCCGATAAAGGAGGTATTGTATGCAGAAGGTGACCTTAGGAAATACTTCGTTGCTGGTCAGTCAGCTTTGCTTCGGTGCTTTGCCCATGGGACCCCTCCAGCGGGACATGCCCCCCAAACAAGGCGCCCAGGTCATCAGGCATGCCTTGGATCGGGGCGTGAACTTCATCGATACGGCTCAGGTCTATAGGACTTATGAGCATATCCGATTGGCCAAGGAAGGCTGCCCACAGGAAATCATCATCGCGACCAAGTCCTATGCGGAAACTTACAATGAAATGCAAGCAGCTGTTGAGGAAGCGTTAACCGAACTGGATGTGGACACCCTCGGGATCGTACACCTCCATGCCGCACGGATGGGCCCGGAGCTTTTCGAAAAGCGTTCGGGAGCCCTCCGGTGCCTGGTGGATTGCAAGAAACGAGGCATCATCCAGGCCGTCGGGATTTCCACCCATACCGTCGCCGCGGTTAGGGCTGCGGCCCGCCGGGATGACATCGATGTCATCTTTCCCTTGATCAACGTCCGGGGGCAGGGCATTCGGGGCGGGAGCCGGGAGGAGATGGCCGAGGCCATCTTTGAGGCCCACAACCAAGGGAAAGGACTCTACGCGATGAAAGTCTATGCCGGCGGCAATCTCCTCCAGGACCGCCGGGGAGCCCTTGATTATGTACTGGGCCTTCCGGGGATGAATGTGGTTGCCATCGGCATGGTGGATGAGAAGGAAGTAGACATGAATCTCCATCTCCTCAAGGGAGAGAACGTTGATGCTAAATCTCCCCATTACGTGCCCATAACCAGCAAAAAGCTCATCGTCAGCCGTTTTTGCAAGGGCTGCGGCAGTTGTGTCGAAGCTTGTCCCAACCAGGCCCTGGCCCTAAGCAATGGCAAGGCACGGGTAGATGAGGAGCTGTGCATCTTATGCGGCTACTGCAATCCCGTTTGCCCGGAGTTTGCCATCCGCATGGTTTGAATACTTGCGGCGGGGTATAATATGATCTGAGTTTTTCGTGGGGAGAGAAGCTAGTGGGGGAAATAACAGCATTGCTCATAGCCCTATTGGCCGGGGCGACCATGGCCATCCAGGGTTCTCTTAATTCCGTCCTGGGAAAAGTCGTCGGCCTAGTGGAAGCCACCTTGGTTGTGCACGTCGTTGGCCTAATTGCGGCCCTGGCCCTGTTTCTGGCCCGACCCGGGCCTATCCCCCTTAAGGAAGCCCCTTGGTATACTTTGCTGGGGGGAGCCTTAGGCGTCCTCATTATCTACGGGGTGGCGGTGAGCATCCCCCGTCTTGGGGTTGTCTCCGCCACCACCGCGATTATCGTGGGCCAGGTGACTACCGCGGCCCTGGTGGATCATTTCGGTCTGTTTGCCCTCCAGCAGGTCCCCTTTACTTGGCTGAAAGCCTTGGGATTCGTCCTATTGGTTGCCGGGGGCTGGCTACTTCTGAAATGATACCGCCTCATCGAACATGGCGCAGATATTCTCCGGGGGCACATCCGGTTGAATATTGTGGACGGAGTTCAGGACGAATCCGCCCCCGGGGGAGAGGATATCCATGACCCGGCGAGTTTCCCGGCGCACCTCATCCACTGATCCTTTGTTTAGGATCCGGTGGGTGTCAACTCCGCCCCAGAAGGTAATCCGGTCGCCAAAACGCTTCTTTAGCTCCACCAAATCCATCTTATGGGCCGTCGTTTGGACGGGATTATAAGCATCGACGCCGATTTCGATCAGATCGTCCATCAAGTCGAAGATGCTGCCGCAGGAGTGGTACAGGACCTTTTTACCGCCGGAAATCGTCTTTAGATGATCGATGAATTTCGCCTGCCTGGGCTTGATCACCTGACGGTAGACTTCGGGGGAGAACATGGGGCCTGTCTGCATCCCGATATCATCCCCATAACCTAGAATATCCACGTTGTCTCCCACCTGGGCCACCGCTTGGCTTGCCACCTTCATGGCAAAATCCAAGGTTCGATCCAAAAGCTCCCCAAGGAGCTCGGGCTGGAGCAAAAGATCCATGAACCAGTTTTCAAAACCTCGCAAGGCCTGGGCTTGGCCGATAAACCCCCCTCGAAGCTGCAACACAATCGCATAATCGCCATGGCTTCGCCAATGGGCTGCTTCTTCTTTAAGTCCGCGGAATCGTCCTGGATCCTTCGGATCGGGCCAAGGATGCCTATCTAATAGTTGACTGGTCATCTCTTCCCCGAAGGGGCTGTAGACCAGATCGAAGTAGGGGGAATCCTGGGGCTGCCGCCGGACGATGCCCCATTCGTCCCGGTAGGAGTTGTCCGGCAGCTCTTCATCTAAGGTGTTCTCCGGTCCTTTCAAGATAAGTCCCCGGGTATCCACCGAGAATCGCTGGAGCACCTCCTCATCAACATAAACCAGCTGCTGCATCCGGTCATAAATGCGGGTTTCCTGATTGACTCCCAAGTACTCTTTGAGCCTCTCATAGGCAGGAGCGGTAATTCCTGTGTTGTTCGTTGAGCCAAAATCAATGGGGACCCTGTCGGCAACTTGATGGTCAAGGGCCTTCAAAACCCGCTGGCGGGGAGTGATAGTCAAGGGCAAGACTTCCTTTCTGTAGATGGATTACTTCTAAGTATACCATCAATCGGTGGAATATTGATCTTGGATCTAACCAGTCGGAAAACGGCCTGTTCGACCTTTGCCGCTTTGAATCCGTCGGGGTGATTGGCATTTCCCCAAACGGTGCCCATTGGCGGGGTCTCAGGATGAGGCATGGTCGACGGGACGCAACATGGCCGCCTACTGGGAATGGAAGACTGACAACGTCAATCTACCAGAATTGCGCTGCTAGGCGTGCAGTCTTCTCTGTCGACAAACCTTAATTCCGCCTGGATTCGTGTCCTCTTTTTGGTTACACAATATGACATCGGCTCACGTGATCTTAATCAAACACACTCCGGCCAAGGGTCCCTCCTGAGTTGTTGCTGGGCTTATCATCGGTGAAGCAGGTACAAAACATGCGACCACGCCAAGCCTGGGGATTCCCAAGGACATTGACATGGTCACAGTTCCGACAACAGGTATGGTTGGAGGGGGAAGACCCGTCCAACTAGCTTAAGCTTTGATTTTCGTCCGGCGGAGGATTTCACCAAGCACCTCAAGGGACTTTCCTTGGGCAATGGCTTCTTCCTGTTCCTTCTCAAGGGCATCGATATCCCGCACCTGGACCATCACCTCGGCAAGCTTTGCTGAGGGCGCTACCACAATCCCATCGGCATCGCCGACGATGATGTCCCCTGGGTGCACCTGGGCGCCGGCACAGCGGATGGGGACGTTGTAATCAACTAGCTCCATGAAGGGAGCGTGGGGTCTGACCGAGGCGCCCCGGCAGAATACTGGCAGGGCCATTTCCCTGATTTCCGCGGCATCCCGCACCCGGCCGTCGATGACGATGCCGGCCAGCTTGCTGTAGAGGGCGGTGTGGGTCACGTTTTCGCCCAGGATCCAGCAATCGGTTCCTAAAGCTTCAATTACGAGCACATCCCCGGGCTTGGATTGACGAATAATCGAGTAGAGGTTTTCCTTGCAGCCGCCGGTCCCCCGCTTGGGAGCATATTTGACGGTGACGGCCCGGCCGACCAGCCGACCCTTGGGCTGCATGGGCAATACGTAGTCCATCCAACCGCCCAGGCCAAGGCGGACCAAGGCATCGGTGACTACACCACTTTGGAGAGTAGCAAGATAATCTAAAGCTTCCTTTTGTTCTGCGAGTGTCATTTGGGTTCCCCCTTTACCTATTCTATAAGGAATATTTCCCCAGATAGGCAAGGGATTCCTGCGCAGAAAAAAGGCTCGTTACAGCCTGCTCGGGCGGAAGTCACCCATCTCTACAGAACCCGCAGCCCCCGGTAGGAAACTGCAGATCCTTACGAGACGTGTGGCTCCCTGGGACCGGACCCAACAGGAAGCCTGCCGAGCCCAAAACAGCCTGCTAGGCTGCCTTGGACCCTTGGACCTCCCGTTGACTCCCCGGCTCGGCCGCCCCACAGACCTGTCAAGCCAACAGAGACCTATTAGGCCACTGCCAGCCCTTAGGGCCCATGGGATAGCCTTAGCTTGGGCCGCCCTTGCGGGCGACCGGTCGCTCGACCGGCTGTGCCGGTCTTAGCTCGGCCATAACGAGCCCGATTCTAACATCACCAGGGAGACTTCTTCTTATGTCAGGAAGATAATGGCTCCGGTTAATAAACCGGCCCAGCGGCCATACTATCCCGGGGAGGTGTAGAGGTGGACCCGAAGGAAGCTGCCAAACAGCAAGAATATCGGGATTTGGTGAAGGCGATGGAGCCCAAACCGTCCCTCCTTCGCAACATGCTCTTAGCCTTCCTTGTTGGGGGCACGATCTGCCTGATTGGGCAATTCGTCTTTGACTTTTTTAAAGGGGTGGAACAAACGGAGGCGGAAGCTAGCGCCATTACACTGGCCGCCATGATCTTTCTTGGCGCGGTGGCCACCGGCCTTGGAGTTTACGATGAGCTGGGGGAATTGGGCGGTGCCGGTGCCGCCGTGCCTATTACCGGGTTTTCCAACAGCATTGTCTCTGCAGCCATGGAATTCAAACGGGAAGGACTAATCCTCGGCATGGGCTGCAAGATGTTCATCATCGCAGGGCCGGTGCTTGTCTACGGCATCCTGTCGGGTTTTCTGGTGGGGCTTGTCAAAGGAACCCTCCTCGGCTACTTTCGCTAGGGGGTGATCACCGTCAAGAGACAAGGACTGCAGACTATTCAATTCGGCGCTCCGCCATACATCATCGCGGCCTCCACCATCGTCGGGCCCCGGGAAGGGGAGGGGCCTTTGGCTGCCTCTTTTGATACCGTGGTTCCAAGCGATCTGTATGGCGAAAAGACCCCGGAAAAAGCCGAATACCGACTTCTGGAAGAGGCTTGTCAAGGGGCCTTAGTCAAGGCCAAGCTCACCGCGGACAGCATCCAGTATTACCTGGGAGGCGATCTTCTCAACCAGATCGTAACCTCCAGCTTCGTCGCGAGGCAGCTTCAAATCCCCTATCTGGGGCTTTACGCTGCCTGTGCCACCATTGGGCAGGGATTGGCCCTGGGGGGCATGATTATCGATGGGGGGTTTGCCGACAAGGTCCTAGTCGGCGCCGCCAGCCATTATCATACCGCGGAACGACAGTTTCGCTATCCCGTCGAACTTAATATCCAGCACCGGGGCACAAATCAAACGACGGTCACCGGCGCCGGCGCCGCCATCTTGGCCAATGTGGGCCCTGGGCCCCGGCTTACCCGGGTGACCTGGGGCAAAGTAATCGACTATGGTCTTAAGGATGCCAACGATCTGGGATCGGCCATGGCCCCCGCCGCCGCGGACACCTTAGTTCGCCACTTCCAAGACACAGGGACTACCCCGGGCGATTACGACCTTATCTTGACGGGAGACCTGGCCCGGATGGGTTCTAAAATGTTCCACAAACTCCTTCAGGATGCGGGCTACGTCCTGGGGGGCAAGCACCAAGATGCCGGGCTGTTGATATTCAGTCCCCAACAAAAGGCGGGGGCTGGGGGGAGCGGCGCTGGCTGCATTGCCTCGGTCCTCATGGGACACGTACTGAAAGAGATGCATCAGGGCCGCTATCACAAGATCCTGATCCTTCCGACGGGGGCTTTGTTCAGCCCCTTGACCTGCCAGCAAGGGGAATCAATACCCTGCATTTCCCATGCCTTAGTCATCGAGGAGGGATGAAAATGACTTACCTTTGGGCCTTCCTCATCGGAGGAGCCATCTGCGCCCTGGCCCAGTTGATCATGGATGTCTTCAAACTTCCCCCGGCTTACATCCTAGTGGGCCTCACGGTGACCGGGGCTGTCCTGAATGGACTTGGGCTTTACCAGCCCCTGCTTGAGTTTGCCGGGGCCGGAGCCTTGATTCCCGTCTGCGGCTTCGGCAATGCCATTGCCACAGGGATCATCGCCGAAGTAAAGCGTTTAGGCTGGGAGGGCCTCTTCACCGGCGCCTTTGAGCTGACGGGCCTTGGGGTTACCTCTGCGGTGGTCTTTGGCTTCCTGGTGGCATTGGTGAGCGGCCCCCGCCGGTGACGCAGGAAAATCCCCCCCTCTGTGGAAAGATAAGGATGAAGTAACCAGTAGGGTTGGTGTTGAACGTGGCGATTTACCTGGATAACAGCGCGACCACCAAGCCCCATCCCCAGGTCATCGAGGCCATGCTGTCCCTTTTGCAGGAGAACTACGGCAATCCCTCCTCACTGCATACCATCGGACAGCGGGCCGAACGGGTCGTGACCAAGGCCAGGCGGGACCTGGCGGGTGTGTTGGGCGTTAAAGAAAAGGAAATTATTTTCACCAGCGGAGGGACCGAGTCCAATAACATGGCCTTGCAGGGCGTGGTCCGGGCCTATGGGAACCGGGGCAGACACATCATCACCTCGCGGATTGAACATCCCTCCATCCTGGAAGTGTTCAAGGAGCTGGAAGATAGGGGCTTTCGGGCAACCTATCTGGAAGTGGATGGGGACGGCCGCATCACTCCGGATAGGCTGGCCAAAGCCTTAGAGCCCGAGACCATCCTGGTTTCCTTGTTTCATGTGAACAATGAAATTGGCTCCATTAATCCCCTGCCCGAGCTGGCCCAGGTGGTGGCCCAAGGGGGCAGGCAAAGACCTTTTTTCCATGTGGATGCCGTCCAGTCCTTTGGCAAGCTGCCCTTAAAGCCTGCCAAGTGGGGCATCGATCTTGTTTCCATCAGCGGCCATAAGATTCACGGGCCCAAAGGGACCGGAGCCTTGTATCTTCGGGAAGGCCTGGCGATCCCACCCCTTCTCCTTGGGGGCGGTCAGGAGGGGGGCCTGCGTTCAGGAACGGAAAACGTGGTTGGCATCGGGGGACTTGGCCTGGCAGCCCTCCTCGCTGAAGAGGAAAGGGAAGGAGCCCTCCCTAAGGTGGCCAAGCTGCGCAGGGTTTTCCTCGAAGGTCTGGAAGGGAGCAGCTATAGGCTAAACAGCCCCGATGGTGGGAGCCCCTACATCCTCAATCTTTCTTTCCCGGGGTATCGGGGGGAAGTACTCGTCCATGCCCTGGCGGAAAAGGGCGTCTACGTTTCCACCGGCTCTGCTTGTTCCTCCCGGGCCCACAAGCAAAGCCACGTCCTGGAAAGCCTGGGGCTTTCCCCCGAGGAGATTGCAGGGGCCATCCGGGTCAGCTTCTCCCGGACAAACTCCCCCGAGGAGGCCCAAAGGGCCGGCAAGATCTTAGCCGGTGTTGCAGCTGAGCTCGGAGAATTTATGGGGTAGGAGGCAACCTATGGATTTAATATATGCAAATGATCCCCTAGAGGGCTTGTATGATCAGGTCCTGGTTCGTTATGGGGAAATTGGACTCAAAGGAAAGAACCGGCATGTCTTTGAAGATCGGCTGGTTAGGAACATGCAGAAGGCCTTGGCGGGCCTTCCGCCCCGAAAGATAAACAGGACCTTCGGACGCATGTTTGTCCCTTTGGATGGCGATGCCCGGGAGGTTCTGCCCAGGCTGCAGAGAGTCTTCGGTATAGTCTCCTTAAGCCCCGTTGTGACAGTGGGCAGGGACTTGGATGAAATCAAGGAGTGGGCCTTAAAGCTGGCCCATGGCCATGGAGGATCTTTCCGCGTGGATGTTCGCCGTGCGGATAAGTCCTTCCCCCAAAGCTCCATCGAGATGGACCGACTGCTCGGCGCCCATTTGCTCAAGGAATACCCCCATCTCCATGTGGATCTAGAGCACCCGGAGCTAACGGTATCCGTTGAGATACGTCCCGAGGGGACCTACATGTACAGCAGGACCTGGCCGGGTCCTGGAGGGCTGCCCCTGGGGTCAAGCGGACGGGGGATTTTGCTCCTTTCCGGGGGCATTGACAGCCCCGTCGCCGGGTGGATGATGATGAAGCGGGGGCTTGAGTTGATGCCCCTCCACTTTCACAGTCCCCCCTTTACCAGTGAACGCTCCAAGGAAAAGGTATTAGACCTTTGCCGGGTCTTGGCCAGCTATGCCGGCTCCATTTCCCTGCATCTGTGCCATTTCACCGAGGTGCAAAAGGCCATTCACCGGGAGTGTCCTGCCGATCTTGGGGTGATTATCATGCGGCGGATGATGATGCGGATTGCGGCCCAGACTGCCTTTGCTAAAGGGGCCTTGGCCCTGGTGACCGGAGAAAGCTTAGGCCAGGTGGCCAGCCAGACCATTGAGAGCATTTCCGTGATCAGCCAGGCATCCCCCTTGCCCATTTTGCGGCCCTTGGTCGGGATGGACAAGGACAAAATAGTTGATCAGGCCCGCCTGATCGGCACCTATGAGACCTCCATCCTGCCTTTCGACGACTGCTGCACCTTGTTTGTACCCCGGCATCCCCAAACCCGCCCCCAGCTTTCCCAGGTGGAAAAGGCGGAGGAGCCTTTAGCGATCGCTGAACTCGTCCAAGAAGCCGTCGACAAGACTGAAGTGATTGAAATAGGCGGCTGACCCCTCCGGTGTTCTAGTCCCAGGGAAGGCGACATAGAATACCATAGCTGGGTGGGGGGGCGATGTCTATGGAGGACTTGCTGTTCTGGAAGCGGATCAAGCCGACGCCAGGGGAAAGAACCCTAGAGGATGAAGTCCGGACCGCCTGCCGGGAATGGCAGCTGGCGGAACAGATCTTCCGGGAGGTGCAGCCCGAGTTTGTCGATTCGGCGATTCTCCACTGGAAGTCCATGGAGGAAAGATACCGGGTGCTATTGCGGCGGATCTTAAGTGAAAGAGCTTCGAACGAGGGCTAGTGCACTCCGACCCGGTTGAGGGCCTTCCTGAGGGATTCGATCCCTCTTTTTTTTGCATCGGGGCTCAGATCAGGCCGATTGCGGATGGCCTCAATGGCCCTTTGAATCAACCGCACCTGCTCTCCCTTGCTCTTGCCAAACATTTGCTTCCACTCCCCACTTGTTCTTACCACCATTCTAGGTTGATGGTGGGGGATTTATACGCGCCCTTTTCGCAAAGGATAATGTTTGCAGCAACCGGCGAATAATAAGGGGGGGATGGGCATGTATGTGGTCATCTTGGGGTGCGGACGGATGGGGTCCCATTTGGCGGAGATGCTGGCCTTGGAAGGCGCTAACGTGGTGGTGGTGGACAAATCCCCCGCGGCCTTGGAGCGCTTGGGCCCGGAATTCAATGGCGTCCGCCTCCTGGGCAACGGGATCGATGTGGACGTTCAGCGGCGGGCCGGGGCGGAAAAGGCCAATGCCTTCGTTGCGATGGCCGCGGATGATAATACCAATATCATGGCGGCACAAGTGGCCAGGCACATCTTCCACGTCCCCAAAGTGGTGGCCCGGCTCTATGAAGTGGAAAATCAAGCTATTTACCAACGATTCGGGCTGGAAGTCATCTCCCCCACCATCTCCAGCACCCGGGAAATCCGCAGCATCATCCTGGCGGAAGGCTTGGTTCGCTTCCCCCTGTTGGACGAAGGCGACATTGAGATCGTTCGGGCCCAGCTGATGAGCAGGCGATTCCAGACCGTCAGCCAGGTGAATGAAGCCTTTGGCGGGGTGGTAAGCGGCATCATTGACTCTTCCGGGGCTCGGATAGCAAAGGCGGATGATTCTATCCAGCCGGGGGATGAGCTGGTCATCACCTTGCCCGCCAATGCCGTCCGCAAGCTGACTTCCCATTTTCACACCCAAGGGGGTTAGCAACTTGTACATAGTGGTCATTGGCGGCGGCAAGGTAGGCTACTATCTGCTCAAGACTTTGTGGGAGCGCAAACACACCCTGGTTCTCATCGAAGAAAGGGAACCCATCTGCCAAAGGATAGCCAATGAGCTGGGCATCGAAGTAGTCCAGGGGGACGGCACCAACGTTAAGATCCTTGAGGATGCGGGGGTCGCCAAGGCCGATGTGGTAGTGATTGTCACTGGCAAGGATGAGGACAACTTGGTGGCCGCCCTCCTCGTACAAAACAATTTCGATGTGCCAAGGGTCATCGCCCGGGTGAACAATCCCCGCAATGAGCAGATCTTCCGGGCCCTGGGGGTGAAGCTGACGGTGAGCGCAACCGCGGTCATCGCCGATTTGATCGAGCAGGAGGTGGACTTGGAAGGGATGATCACCTTGCTCACCATCTACCGGGGACTCTTGGCCCTGTTCGAAGGTGTCTTGGGCAAGGCTTCCCCCGTCATAGGCAAACCCATCCGGGACATAGCCAAAGATCTGCCCCCGGACTGCATCCTGGTATCGGTCCTACGCGGTGATGAAGTTGTCTTCCCTAGGGGGGATACAGTCCTTCAGGAAGGAGATGTAGTCTTGGCCCTGACTCGGACCGACCAGAAGAAGCTGCTTGAGAAACAGCTCCTTGGCGCCCTATGAACTATCTTCGTCACCTGGTCTTAGAATATCTGGCCATCCTCCGGTATGTGGGGGCCCTGCTCCTGGGTGTGGGGGTGTGCCTTCTTCTACCCCAGGCGGTGCTCCTTTTCTTCCCTGGTCGAAGCCATCCCCTCTGGACCTTCCTTTGGCCGGCACTGCTGACCTTCATCGTCGGCGGGGCCCTTTGGCTCCTCATCCCCGATGAGAACCTGCCTTCCCTGTCCCTTCGGGAGGCTGCCGTTGTAGTTACCTTAAGCTGGGGTGCGGCCATTCTGCTGGGGGGCCTCCCCTTTTGTCTAGGGGGCCAGTTGACTCTCCTCGATGGCATCTTTGAAGCTACCAGCGGCTTTACCGGGACAGGGCTGACCATGCTAAATCCCGATGTCACCCCCCCGATTTTTCTCCTTTGGCGCAGCATCATGGAATACCTAGGCAGCGCCGGCTTTGCCGTGATGATGCTGTCTGCCTTGATTGGCCCCCGGGCCAGCGGCCTTTACGAGGCCGAAGCCCGGACGGATCGTCTCGTGCCCAGCGTTCTCGACACCGCCCGTCTCTTCATGGTCCTGTACCTCATTTACCTTTTGCTGGGTTCATTTCTTTACGTCCTGGCTGGGATGACCCCCTTTGACAGCGTCAACCACGCCATGGCCGCCTTGTCCGCCGGAGGGTTTTCCACCCGTTCGGCAAGCATCGCCCATTGGGACAGCCCCGCAGTGGAAGGGGTAACCATCCTGCTCATGGTCCTGGGGACCACCAATCTCACCACCCATTTGGCGGTGTATACCCGACGAAGCTTCCGGCCCTTGTGGGATCATGAAGTCCTGCTTTTCTGGGCCCTGATTATTGTCTCCACCCTGCTTTTGACCCGAGCTGACGGCATCTCCTTTCGCGCGGCCCTTTTCCAAGCGGTCTCCTCTTTGACTACCACCGGTTTTGCCACGGTGGATCTGGCCCGCTGGGGGGATTTGGGGGTCTTGGTCCTAAGCTTGTTAATGATTTTGGGGGCGGGGACGGGGGCCACCGCGGGGGCCATCAAGCTGTACCGGGTGAGTGTGGCCTTCCATACCATCGGTTGGAGCGTACAAGAGAAGCTGCGTCCTCGGCACGCGGTTCGCCGCCGTCTGATTCGTCGGCGGGGGGAAGCTCAACCCCTAGGGCAGGACCAGATCGATGAGGCCTTGGCCTACATTGCCATTTATCTCCTGGCAGTTGTCCTGGGCATGGTGGTTTTCTTAAGGGCAGGCTTTACCCTTCGGGAATCCCTGTTTGAGTTTTCTTCAGCCTTGGGCACCGCCGGCTTGTCGTTGGGCCTGACAAAACCGGCCATGCCCCTTGGGCCCAAGCTAGCCCAGATCCTAGCTATGCTCCTCGGCAGGTTGGAGTTCATGGCGGTCTTGGTGACCATCATCAAGTTATGTGGGGATGCCCGGGATCTTATCCATTACCTTTTCTCACCCAAAAACTAACCGCACCAGGAAGGCAGCTGCCAAAAAACCCGCCAGATCCGCAAGCAGGCTGCAGGTCAGACAGTGGCGGGCCTTGCGCACCCCAACGGCCCCTAGGTAGACCGTTAGGACATAGAAAGTGGTTTCAGTGCTGGCCATGATGGCAGAAGCCATCCGACCGGCCAGGGAATCAGGTCCATATTGCCTCAGGATCTGATTGAGCACTCCTAAAGATCCCGATCCGGACAAAGGACGGACAAGGGCCAAAGGCAAGACTTCCCGGGGGATGCCCAACGAATCGGTGATGGGAGCAATGAGGCTTACCAGGTGATCCATGGCGCCCGATTGGCGGAAGATCTCGATGGCGGTGAACATGGCCACCAAGTAGGGCAGGAGGCGCAGGGCCACCCCCGCGCCTTCCCTTGCTCCCTCGACGAAGGTTTCGTACACGGGCACTCCCTTCAAATGACCGTACAGGGGGATCAGAAACAAGACCATGGGCAGGGCCCAGCGGGATAGAATCTGGAGAAGGATTGCCAGGTGCTCCATCAGTCTTTCCCTCCCATCCGGCGCAGGAAGCGATCGGCGATGATGGCGGTGATGGTTGATGCCGTGGTCGCCCCGATGGCCGGTCCGATGATGCCCCCCGGATCAGCGGAACCTGCCGCGGCCCGCATCGCGATGATGGTGGTGGGGATGATGGTGAGACTAGAGGCGGTAATGCATACGAAGGTGCACATGGCATCGCTGGCTCGCTCCTTCTCCTGGTTCAGCCGCTGCATCTCCTGCATGGCTCGAATGCCCAATGGTGTGTTGGCATTGCCGACTCCAAGGAGATTAGCCGCCATGCTAAACGTAATCGCCCCCAAAGCAGGATCCCGCTTTGGCACCGATGGGAACAGCCGACTGACCAGGGGTGAAAGCCCCCGGGCGATAAGCTTGGTCAGTCCTGCGGCATCGGCGATATGCATCATTCCCGACCATAAAGCAACGAGTCCCACCAAACCGATGGCAACCGTGACGGCTTGCCCCGATCCGGCTATTGCTCCTTCGGTAACGGCCGTAATCCTCCCCTCCAAGGCTGCGGTGATGATGCCGCCAGCAAGCAAAAGCAGCCACAGGAAGTTGAGCATGATCATCCCCCCAATGCACTAAAACCTATTCACTAGGGGTGAAAATCATGATGCCTAGTGACAAATACCTCGTTTCCAAGGAGTT
>JAAZLZ010000049.1 GCA_012799075.1 Bacillota bacterium | reverse complement strand
GGCGGGAGCCACAACGGTCATGTTTGGCAGGGCCCGCATGCTAGATAGCTCTTCAATACCCATGTGGGTGGAGCCCGTCAGACCACCGGTCAGGCCTGCGGCCATGCCCACGATTTTCACGTTTGTATTCATGTAAGCGACATCCACCCGGATTTGTTCATAAGCTCGGCCAGTGGTGAAAGTGCTGAAGGTGACCACAAATGGGATCTTGCCCTCCTGTGCCAGTCCCGCGGCAAAACCAACGCCGTTTTGCTCGGCAATGCCGATGTTGAAAAACTGGTCGGGAAATCGCTGGGCAAAGGGGGTCAGTCCCATGGGGCCCATCAAGTCGGGGGTAATTGCGATTATGTCATGATTCTTCTCGGCAAGCTCCATGAGGGCCTCGACAAAGCCTGCTCTAAACTCCCTGGTTTCTACTATCTGCAACTCAAACACATCCCCTCTGCTGGTTACTGGAGACGCTTAAGGGCTTCCTCGATTTCCCCAAAGGCCAACTTGATTTCCTCTTCTGTGGGCCGGGCGCTGTGCCAGGCGGGATTATTCTCGATGAAAGACACGCCTTTGCCCTTGGTGCCGCGGCAGATGAGGACCCGAGGCGACCCTTTAGCTTCTTTGGCCCAGGCAAGACCGTCAAGGATGGCCGAAATCGAATGGGCATCGATTTCCCGAGGCTCCCAGCCAAAGGCTCGCCAACGATCTTGCAGGGGCTCCAGGGGAATCAGCTCTTCGGTCGGTCCGTCGACTCCCTGGGTGTTCCGGTCAACGATGGCGATGAGGTTGGTCAACTGAAAGCTTGGTGCAGCCATGATGGCCTCCCAAACGGAACCTTCCTGCAACTCGGCGTCCCCAAGGAGAACGTATACCCGGTGCTCCCTCCTGTCCATCTTAGCGGCCTGGGCCATCCCCAGCCCGATGGACAGACCATGGCCTAAGGCCCCGGTGCTTGCCTCAATCCCCGGTATCTTGTGCATATCAGGATGCATAGTCAGGGGTGCCCCGGTATCTTCAAACTCATCCAGCCATGCATCGGGGAAAAAGCCAAGCCTGGCCAAAGCCGCGTAGACGGTGGGGCAGCTGTGACCTTTACTGATGATAAACCTATCCCGGCCATCCCACTTGGGATTCTTTGGGTCGATCTGCAAAACATCAAAGTAAAGACAAGCCACAATCTCAGCACACGATAGGGAGCCGCCAAAATGGCCGGTGCCGGAGTGGGCGAACATACGCACCACATCTTTACGCAGCTCCCAAGCTATGCGTTCTAATCTGCGAATCTTATCTGCTTGAATGATCTTCACCCTCTTTCCAGCTTAGTTCTGAATCTAACGACCCTTGGTAACTTCGCTTTCCTGATAAAAACCTCCTGCCCTCGATGTTTTCTCAAGGAAAACTTTTGGACTGACAAGGATGCTTGGGGGAACAATACTATCATGAAGCCAGAGGTGCTCTACGCAGCAAGCGAACTTGCCCGACAATTGGAGGAAGCAGGGCTTTCGGTGGAAGTCACCGCGGGCATTGCGGGAGAGAACATTGTGATCGAGGCCAGCCTGGAAGGAGGAAGGGTTCCCGAACTGGGTGTAAGCCTTTTCGCGGTCTCAGTCGGCACGGACATCCGTCAAGCGGCGGGCAAGACCATCTACCGGATTTCCATCAAAGGAAAAGCCCCCGCGAAGGGGGGCTCTGCCCTATAAGCTTGGAGGTCCGATGTGCCGCAGCTCAATGGTCTTCAGCGCTTGGATTTCCCTAGCCCCGGTGAACGTATCTGTAGGTACGATGAGGATTAGATCCCCCGCCCAATTGGGTATATCCCCCGCATTGGGAGCCTTGGCCATTTCCCACTTATAGGCGATCATCGCCTGGAAGCCTGTGGGCGTAAACTGGAGCTCTGACCAGGAAAGGATGCCGTTGTAGCCATCGGCCGCGTAACAGGCAAGATACAATCCTTTCCGCTTAGCATACAGGGGATTGTCCATCGTCTCCTCATAACCGGTTGCATACTTGATCAGATCCACCAGGCGCACGCCGGTGAAGTCCCATACACCTCGGTCGCCGGTATGCTCACCATAGACAATGACGTTCTTGACATGAACCCCCGGGACCAGGCCGCTATCCACCAGCTCCCGCAGAGCGGCCGGAGTGAACTCTTGGACGGGGCCATTCTTTGCCACGAGATCCACAATAGTCACCGAATGCATAGCCACCACCCTTAAGAATAATGTTGATCCACGGATTCTTTGCCCCGGGGAAAACCTCCTTTGTCTTTGCTGCCTACCCTCATGAATGGCATTTGCGGGTATGAGGATTTGCGATAGAGCTAACACAATAGTTTCTTCCCCCATCCAGGGGGCAGTCTTTTTTCAAAAGGCCTTGACGGAAAGACTGGCTGGAGGTAGAATCTGTTCAAGGACTATATACACAGTGTATATATACACAACATGGGGAGGTGAGCCAGTTGGGCAAGCGAGAGGGCCCGGTGGTTTGTGGGCGAATGGAGCGGTTTATGGAGCCCTGCCTGATTTTGCTCCTGCTTGAAAGTCCCGCCCATGGCTACGAGCTCTTGGAGCGGTTGGGTCAGTTTGGATTCGAAGGAGGAAGCGCCGATGCCGCCAGCATGTATCGGACCCTTAGACGTCTAGAGGAGGAGGGGATGCTGGTTTCCCAATGGGAAGAATCGGAGGCGGGTCCGCCCAAACGGTCCTACCGGGTTACCCAGGAGGGATGCAGGCTCCTTGGGCGCTGGAGGGAAACCATCAAGGCCAACAAAAGTCGACTGGAACGTTTCCTAAAGCTGTGTGATCACTTCTTCGAGGGGGATGAGGCAGAATGTACACCGTGATCTTATACACCTTGGCTGTGGTGGGGGTCATTTTCTCTTCCCGGGCAAGCAAAGAAAAAACCCGCAAGGCCTTAATCATCGGAGGCAAGTCCCTATTGAATATGCTGCCCCCCATGCTCACTCTAGTTGGGGTCATCGGCATTATCATGGTCTTTCTGACCCCAGAGTGGATCGCCGCCCATCTAGGCAAGGAAGCAGGTCCCATCGGAACCTTGATCGCCGCCCTGGTGGGGGCCATCACCTTGATTCCAGGCTTCGTTGCCTATCCCCTGGCCGGCTCCCTATATCAAGCTGGCGCGTCCGTCATGACGGTGGCGGCTTTCATCACCACATTGACCATGGTGGGCTTTGTCACCGCTCCAGTTGAGAGCCAACAGCTGGGCAAGCGGTTTACCCTATGGCGCAATGGGCTGAGCTTCCTATCGGCCCTGGTTATTGCTTATGTGATGGGAGTGTTGCTGCCATGAAGAAAAAACTCCGCCCCCTGCTCTTGTTGGCCGTTGCCTATGGCATTCTCGCCATCACCATGCCCGTCGAAGGGCTCAGGGCCCTGGGCACCGTTGGACGGTACTTCAAGGAAGTAGCCTTCATTTTGCCGCCTGTTTTTGTCCTGATGGGACTTTTGGATGCGTGGGTGCCCAAAGAGACAGTTGAGCTCCATCTCGGCCATACAAGCGGCCTTCGGGGCATTCTGCTCTCGATTGTGCTCGGCTCGGCCGCGGCAGGCCCCATTTATGTGGCTTTTCCCGTCGCGGTCACCCTGGTCCGCAAAGGAACCCGGGTGCTGAACATAGTTGTGTTTCTCACCGCTTGGGCGGCGGCCCACTTGCCCATGATCATCGTGGAAATGCGCTTTCTGGGGCTGACCTTTGCCCTGATCCGGACCGGTCTGACCTTAATCATGGGCGTTACCATCGGCGTCATCATGGAGCGGATGGCCGTCCCCATTGAAGTGGCCGACGAGCCGGCCCAAGTCAACTAAGCCCTCCATGAGAGGGAAAGCCCCGCCCCTCAGCGAAGACAAAGATAATTTGGGGGGGGAGCCATTAGACCCATGGATGGGAGGGGTACACATGGATAGCATCAAGGGCAAACTGACCTTGCTGTTGGGACTGCTTTTGTCCCTGGGGATGATGGCGGCGATTTTCAGCGGCTATTATCAAATGAAGCTCGCGGTACTGGACCAGGAAGGGGAGCTTTACCGAACGCTAGCGAAATTCGCCGCCAACGAGATTGAGAACTTGATGGAAGTGGGCAGTGCGAGTCTGATGATGATGACGGCCAATCAAAGGGTTCAGGCCGCCTTCGCCCAGGGGGAGCGGGAGGAACTGCGGGAGCTGGCCGGGTCCATTTTGGCAGACAGTCGCAGATTCGGAATCGAAGCGGTACAATTTCACCTGCCTTCCGGCCAGCCTTTCTTATCGGTTGGCTCCCAGGGCGAAAGACCCGAAGGCCTTGCCCTCAAGGTCCAACGAACCGGCTCTGCAGCCGGTGGCTTAGGGAAAGACTTAGTCCTTTGGGTGGTTGCGCCCATGACCCATGAAGGGACCTACATTGGCACCGCTGCTTATGGAATGCCTTTGGGCGAAGGCTTCCTTCGAGGCATCCAAGATTACTTCCCCGGTGATTATTACATCCACTCGTTAGATGGGAAGATCAGCTCCGGTACGGGTGCGGAGGTGCTAAGACCCTCCCCGGAGACCCTAGCTCGGGCTGCCAAGGGGGAACTAGCCTGGGATGAAATCGATCAGCGGGCGGCCGTTGCCCTTCCTTTACGGGACTGGCAAGGTCAAGCCGTGGGCTTCATCCAGGCCGTCTTGAGCAGGGAAGGGGTCTTATCAGGCCTTCATAATGCCGTCAGCAAAGCTATTTGGGCCTTTATCCTCAGCACCGTCTTGATTCTGCTCGTTGTTCGCATCGCCATCGGCCGACTGCTTGCGCCGCTAGAATGGGTGATTGCCGCAACGACCAGGATGGGCCAAGGGGATCTGACGGCTTCCTTGGAACATGTCCGGAGGCAAGATGAAGTGGGTCGACTAGCTTTGGCCTTCACGGCCATGAAAGAAGGCATGGTCAAGGTTATTGGGCAAGCATCCCGGACTGCTGCTGAAGTAGCTGCTTCCAGCGGAGCCCTGTCAGGGGCGGCGTCGGCCACCAGTGCATCGGTGGTGGAAGTGGCAACGGGGGCCAATGAGTTCGCCGGGACGGTGGAAGATCTAAGCCTGAGCGCCCGGACTATGACTGAGGCTGCGGCCCAGGTCTCCCAGTCGGCCCAAGAGGGAAATGAGCTTCTCCAAGGGGCCATTGCCCAGATGAAAGATGCCGCCGAGCTGGTCTTTGAGTCCAACAGCGCCATCCTCCAGCTGGAGGGCCATTCCCAAAAGATCGGCCAAATTGTTGATTTAATCGGCGCCATCGCGGAGCAGACCAACCTGTTGGCCCTAAATGCCGCCATTGAAGCGGCTAGGGCGGGGGATGCAGGCCGGGGCTTTGCCGTCGTTGCGGAGGAAGTCAGGGAGCTGGCCGAGCAGGCGGCCCAGTCGGCCAAAGAGATCACCGGCCTCATCCGAGGCATCCAGAGGGATACCATCACCGCGGTCGAGCGGACGGAGGCAAGCGCGGCATCCATCCAAGGGGGCGCGGGCAAACTGGAGCTTGCCGGGCGGGCCTTTCAAGGCATTGTCGGCGCCATTCAGGGAGTGTTGGATCGCTCCCAGGGGGTGGCTGTTTCGGCCCGATCCTTGGGGGCCACCAGCCAGGAAATCGCCGCCGCGACGGAGGAGCAATCGGCGAGCCTTGAGGAGATATCGGCCAGGATTGAACAGCTTAGCGGGGTGACCCACGAGCTGGAAAACTTGCTGCAACAGTTCCAGGTTTAAGTCTATCCCCCGTCTAGGGACGGGGGATAGCTTCGTCAGCCGGCCACCTAAAGTTGTCGCGGGTAAACAACTCGAGACATGCGTCGACTACTTCTTCATCGTAGTAGATCCCCCGGTTTTGGGCGATCTCCTCTAGGGCCGTTGTGATCCCTAAGGCTGGTCGGTATGGCCGGTGGGAGGCAATGGCTTCCACAACATCGGCGACGGCCAAGATTTTAGCCTCAAGGAGAATAGCATCCCTTTCGAGGCCGTTGGGGTAGCCCGACCCATCCAGTCGTTCCTGGTGCTGGAGGATGATTTGGGCCACCGGGGCATCGAAGGGGATGGCTCTAACGATGTCCTTGCCCACTTGGGGGTGGGTCTTAATCAGATCCATTTCGACCGGCGTTAGCTGCCCGGGTTTGTTTAGGATCTCCGCGGGAACGTAAACCTTGCCGATGTCGTGGAGCAAGGCGGCAATGCGGATTGCCTCCCGGCGCTTGGCGGATAGGCCCATCTTGCCAGCGATGGCCGAGGCTAGTTGGGCCACCCGTTGTTGATGTCCGGCGGTATAGGGATCTCTTTTCTCGGCCATGGTGGCCAGGGCCCAGACAGTTCCTTCCAAGGTCCTTTGCAGCCTCTCTAAACGCTCCTGCATGGCCTCCTCGGCGGCCTTCGCCGC
>JAAZLZ010000048.1 GCA_012799075.1 Bacillota bacterium | reverse complement strand
AGAACTCCGGCAAGCTTGTCACCCAAGTTCGGCGCGAAGCCAGGAAAATCGCTGAAAGGGCTGGACTTGACTATATCATTATCGATGGACCGCCGGGCATCGGCTGTCCGGTGATCTCATCCATTGCTGGCGTTGACCTGGCTTTAATCGTAACGGAACCGACGGTATCGGGGATCCACGATCTGGAAAGGGTCCTCGCCTTGGCGGAGCACTTCGGCGTCAAGACCATGGTGGGCATCAACAAGTATGATCTTGATGTAGCCAGCACCGGGAAGATCGAGGATTACTGCCGCGATCGAGGAGCGTTGGTGGCGGGGAGAATACCCTTTGACGAGGCGATGGTCAAAGCGGTGGTTAGGGGCCTTGCGGTGGTGGAATACGATCCTAACGGCCAGGCAGCTAAAATGATGCGGGCCATGTGGGCGAACATCCTAGGGTGCTTGGAGGATGCTCTTTGAAAACAGCATATCGGGCAAGGGAGATGCTAAGGCATCTCCCTTGGATGTCTAGGCGGGGGTGCACCATTGGATGACGAAGTTGGCCAGGATTTTTGCCCCCTGGATCAGATCGTCGATGGCTACCGCTTCGTTGATGCTATGGCAGTCCTTGGTTACCCCTGGTCCGAAAAGCACTGTGGGCATGCGGCCGTACCTGACGTAGTAGGGCAGGTCCGTTCCCGCAGGGAACCCTTGGATCAGGGGCTCTTGACCAACAACGCGCCGGAAATTATCCGCCAGCATGACTACCAGAGGATGGTCCGTTGGGATTTCGGCGCCTTCCTTGTTCAAGCCAAGCCACTCTACCTTGGGTTGGTGCTCCCGCAGCCACCGATCCATCCGGGCTGCTTGACCGATGAATTCTTCCAGCTCCCTCCGGGCATCTTGGTATTCTTCCTGGGGGTGGTAACCCATGAGACCATCCATGATGCACTTTTCCGGCACCTTGCTGGGGAACTCTTCCGCTGAAATCCGGCCGATCACCAAGGGCACGAAAATGGGGAAGTGCTCAAACAGCTCCGTTCTCCACTGCTCCTGTCGGATTTCCTCCAACTTGTCCATGCATTCCATCAGCCAGATGGCCTTCTTCAAGGCGCTGACGCCCTTGTGGGACTCGACGGGGTGGGCTCCACGGCCTTTAACGGTGATCCGGAAAGTCTGCCCGCCTCGACTGCCGGGGCAAATGGCCAAATTAGTGGGCTCGAGGATAACGACCCCATCGGCGGTATAGCCCTTGAGCACCGCGCTTAGGCTGCCGCCGCCGCCCCATTCTTCATCGACGACGCTATGGATGGATAAATCGCCCCGAAGCTGGATGCCAAGCTCCCGGAACATCTTGGCCAAGAAAAGTGCGGTCGCCAGGCCAGCTTTGCAGTCCGCCGCCCCCCGGCCGTGGATTTTGCCATCAATTATTTTGCCATCCCACGGACCGGCAGGCCAAAGGTGATGGGGCCCTTCCGCCACCACGTCCACGTGGGCATTAAGTACGAGGGACCGTCCTTCTCCCGTTCCAGGGATGATGCCGATGACGTTAGGTCGGCCATCGTAGCGGACTCCTCGTTGAAAATAGGCGGGGTGTTTTTCCAGCACCTCATGATCTGGCTCCCAAACGTCGACTTGGTCGCAATAGGGGCGCAGTGTCTTTTCAACGAAAGCCTGGCACTCCCCTTCCCCTTCTGTCACCACACTGGGGATCTGAACTAAGGCCTGGAGGAGACTGACTAATTCATCGCCATGGGCATCAATGTACTCTTGGGCTAGTCTCGTTGGCATGGGGCGCCCTCCTTTTTGATACGCGATGCCGTTCGTCGTTTTGTTGCCAAGACCTTCGACAGATAGGGAATCATTTCCTTTCTTCAAAGTTTTACAAGCATCGACAACTAAAGGTGAAAGGCTTTTCACAGACAAAGGGTAGGTATAAAATCAAGACAGCAAATCATTACGGAAGGGAAGATTGCTAGATGACCGACCAAGCAGATCCTTGCAGCTCTTGTCAGGAGACATGCCCGTCTAAGGAGCACAACTTCCAGGTTCCCCAGGGACCTTTGAACGATGTCAAGCACGTGATCGCCGTGATGAGCGGCAAGGGCGGGGTGGGCAAGTCCTCCATCACCGGGCTGTTGGCCGCATCCTTTGCCAGGGAGGGGTACAAGGTCGGCATCCTCGATGCCGACATCACTGGACCTAGCATCCCGAAGATCTTTGGCCTCCGGGAGCGGGCAACCAGTGTCGAATATGGTCTTTTGCCGGTGAAGAGCAAGAAACTTGGGATTCCGATCATGTCCATCAATCTTCTGTTGGAAAGGGAAGAGGATCCGGTGATTTGGCGAGGACCGATCATCGCCGGCGTAGTCAAACAGTTTTGGCAGGATGTGGTTTGGGGTGAGTTGGACTATCTCTTCGTGGATCTTCCTCCGGGAACGGGGGATGCGCCTTTGACCGTCATGCAGTCCCTGCCCCTCGATGGCATCGTCGTTGTCTCATCGCCCCAGGATCTGGCGGTCATGGTGGTCAAGAAGGCGGTCAATATGGCTGAGCTGCTTGAGATTCCCATCCTCGGGCTGGTGGAGAACATGAGCTATGCGGTGTGTCCCCACTGCCATGAGCGATTTGAGCTCTTTGGCTCCAGCCAGGGACAAGCAGTGGCCGACAGCGTCCACATACCCTTGTTGGCTTCATTGCCCTTGGATCCGGCCCTGGCGGCCTTGTGCGATGAAGGACGCATTGAGGAATATGCTCCCCAGGGGACCAATGTGGTGGAGTCGATTGCAGCGAGGGTAAAATAGAAAAGAGGGGCCGTTTGGCCCCCCCTTCTTTGCATTTACCGGCCTTCCCAGCTGGGGAAGGGGAAGACGGCCTCTCTGGTAGCAAAGCTGTCGGGATAGACGGTGAAGAAGTCCTCTTCCTGGATCTGGCAGATGATGTACTGACCATAGACGTTCTGATGGGTCTCGGGGTCGAACTTGATCCCTTCCCAGGGGGACAGGCAGTACTTGCCAGGAATATTGGTCTCAAGCAAGGCCTGGCGAATAGCCTCCGGCTCGGTGGACCCGGCCCGGTTGATGGCATCAGCCAAGGCGATGGGCGCGTGGAAAGACCGAACCGCATCGGCTAGCATCTCCTGCCCGAACTTGGCCCGGAATCGGCTCAGGACCTCGTTGATGACGGGTTTGTTGACAGCTTGGTCCTTACAGAAGCCTTGGCGCAAGAACAGGTAGTTGCCGTCTGCTCCGACGGAGCTTAGGTAGTCCGGCTCGCCGGGGGCCGCGCTGTTATGCCATACTGTGGGAGCAAACCGCATGGTCTTGAAGGTCTTGGTGAACAGGATCTGGTCGGAAATATAGGCATTCATCATGACCACATCGGGCTTGGCGGCCATAAGCCTGGTGACTTCACTGTTCAAGCTGGTGGCGCCGGTGGTGTAGGCCAGCCGCTCGACCACCTCGAAGCCGAATTCCTTGGCCAGGTTTTCCTGGGCCTTGGCCAACTGGGTGCCAAACTCCGTGTTCTCATGGATGATCGCAACGCGGCGCAAACTCTCGCCCCACTGTTTTTCCAGCTCGACGAGGTGCTCAAACTGCTGCCGGGCATAAAGACCGTCGTGGGGGTCCGTGCGGAAGAACCACTTGAAGCCCCGGGCCGTAAGTTCGGGGGAAGATGAGTCTCCGTTGACGTAGGGAATCCCGTAGCGCTCCGCCACCTGGCTTGCGGTCTTCGTCACTGAACTCTGGTAGCAGCCAACTAGGGCGACGACGCCTTCGGAGGTGATGAGCCGCTCCGCCTCGCTCATGCCGGTCTTAGGATCGCCGGCGCTGTCGGCGAAGATGATTTCGATCTTGGCCCCTCCCATGTTGGGGAGACCTTCCGTATCCGCGAAGATGAAATCAAAATCATGTTTGTTGTTAATGATGTCAACGGCCATCAAAACACCGTTTTTCAGCATTTGTCCCGTGCCGGCCATAGGACCGGAAAGGGGATAAATAGCCCCTACCTTGATCACGTTTTCCGCGAGGGCCATCCCACTAAGGGCTAGGACCAGGGACAGTACGCAGACTAGAACAAAACGCTTTTTCATCTACAGAACCTCCTGTCGTAAGTAGTCTTGTTGCTGCAATCCTGCCGGTGTTCGGAAAAGCCACCCCCTTCCCAGACGGTGAATTTCTATTGGCAACGCCTTAATTGGAGTTGATCCGGATAGATGTCCGGTTTTCTTCGATTCGGCTGCAAGCAAGAGCTAAATACCCTAAACCTCGGCTGCAGGACCTTTCTATTTGCCTCATAACTGGACTACTGACCCTTCTATAGAATCATGCCATGGACGTAGAATTGGGGTGATAGGATTTAGCATTACCGTTGTTTTCTCTATTAGCTGTCTGCATTGTGAATTCCTGCTTTGATTTGATCATATGTACCGGCGGGAGGCAAAAAAGGCCGCCCGGGGCTTAGCCTCAGGCGGCCTTAAGGGGATGAACGACTTACATCCCTAGATATGCTTTTCGAATGACATCGCTTTCCAAAAGGTCCTCAGCCCTGCCTTCGGTGACCATGCGGCCGTTTTGAATCACGTAGGCCCGGTCCGAAAGCTCCAGGGCGTTGTAGACGTTTTGCTCAACGAGGAGGATGGTGAGCCCCTCTTCGTCCCGAAGGCGTTCGATAACCTCGAAGACCTGGGTGACGAGCTTGGGCATCAACCCCAAGGAAGGCTCATCGAGCATCAAGAGCTTGGGT
>JAAZLZ010000047.1 GCA_012799075.1 Bacillota bacterium | reverse complement strand
GGGTTGTTCTCCGCACCACCTTCATCGCAGGCTTCCCCGGGGAGACGGAGGCTCAGTTCGAGGAGCTCTTGCGGTTTATGGAATATGTGGAATTCGATCATGTGGGTGTGTTCACCTACTCCCAGGAAGCAGGGACCTCCGCGGCAAGACTTGACCAGCAACTGCCACAAGGGCTCAAAGATGAAAGAAGGGCTCGGGCCATGGAGCTTCAGGCGGCAATTTCCAGGCGACGCAACTGGGCTCGTTTGGGCAGCAGGACAGAAGTCCTGATTGAAGGCAGACAGGAGGGCGGCTGTTGGGGTCGAACCCGGGGCCAGGCCCCCGAAGTGGATGGCATTACCCACTTGCCGGGCGTTCATCGCCAACCCGGTCAGATAATCAGGGCCCGCCTTGTTGGGGCCGGAACCTATGATTTATATGCAGCCCCCCTTGCCAGGGATTGACACCAAACGTCGGTCCAATGGCCCATCTTCCTGTGTTATAATGGTTTTCAAAGACAGGCTGTGGGGGAAAGGAGAGGAAACATGCAGATCCGGGGCATAAGGGTGGAAATCATCCTCATATTTTTCCTAGCCATACTAGGACTGCTATTTTCCGGTCAACAACTCTTCTATCGGTGGCAGGTTCTGAGGCCTTTGGAGGAATCATTCCGCGACGTTGCCGGGGTGGAAGAGGTCAATATTGAACGGCGCCAGGGTCAGCTCTATCTCGAGTTTCAAGTGGCTCCGGTGGAGAATTTGCGGACAACCTATCTGGACTTGGTGGGGGTAGGCAGAGAGCTCCTTGGTGATCGGAAAGTGACTGTCTATATCAAAGATACGCGGGACCCATTTCTCAGCGAGGTGTTTTACGACATGCATTTCACCATCGCTGAAGGCATTGCCACTGGACGATTTGCCCGGATGGCCGGAGAACTTGAGGCCTTGGTCGAACGAGCAGGCCTTGAGAAGGGCCGGTTTTACGTTGATGAAGACAACGTCTATGTTCAATTGACCAAAGACGATGCCTACTTGTATGAAATCATCCCCCGTACACCTACATTGGCGGGACTAAATGGAGGTGCAAGGGGTTGATAAGAGAAATGGTCCTTGGTGCTGTGATGGCGGCCTTGGTCTTTACCGCCGTGCAAGGCTATGATATCACCCCTTTCATAGTGTTGGGAGGGGCGGCCTTCCTGCTGTATTACATGACAGAAGGCAAGGGTCGTCGCTTTGAACTGTTGGGAGGCTCCCAAGATATGGATGTGGTGTCCAACATCACCTTCGCGGATGTGGGCGGCCAGGAAGTGGCGAAAAGGGAGCTCCTTGAGGCGTTGGACTTCATTCGCTATAAAGATAAAGTGAAGGAGATGGGCATTCGCCCCTTAAAAGGGATCCTGTTGATGGGCCCTCCGGGAACGGGCAAGACCCTGATGGCCAAGGCTGCTGCGAGTTATACCGATTCGGTGTTTTTGGCCACCAGTGGGTCCCAATTCGTCGAGATGTATGCTGGTGTCGGGGCCCAGCGGATCCGCTCCTTGTTTACCAAAGCCCGCTCCCTGGCGGAGAAGCTCCAGAAAACAGCGGCCGTGATCTTCATCGACGAAATTGAGGTGCTCGGGGGCAAGCGGGGCAAGCACAGCTCCCACCTGGAATACGATCAGACTTTGAACCAACTCTTGGTTGAAATGGATGGGATGAATACCGATGATAAGGTATCGATCCTAGTAGTGGGAGCGACTAATCGATCGGACCTGTTGGATTCGGCTTTACTTCGTCCCGGTCGCTTTGACCGGGTGGTGCGGGTGGATCTGCCCGATCGGGAAGGCAGACTGCAGATACTTAAAATTCACATGCGGAGCAAGCCCGTGGCGGCTGATGTAGACCTGGAAGAGCTGGCCCGGGACACCTTTGGCTTCTCCGGCGCCCATCTGGAAAGCTTGGCCAATGAAGCGGCCATTCTAGCCATGCGGCGGAACAAGGACGAAATCGGCTGGGAAGAGCTGCAAGAGTCCATCGAAAAGGTGATGATGGGGGAGAAGCTTCAGCGGCGTCCTTCGGAGCAGGAGCTGGAGCGAATAGCCTATCATGAGGTTGGTCATGCCCTAATCGGGGAGTATGTACAGCCAGGTTCCGTGGCGGCTGTCTCGATTACCTCCCGGGGACAAGCCCTCGGTTATACTAGGCAAGCCCCAGTTGATGATCGTTACCTGTACACCCAAGAGGAGATCCTGGGGCAAATAGCGATTTGCCTCGGTGGAGCCGTTGCCGAAGAGCTGGCCGTAGGCTCAAAGAGCACCGGCGCAATGGGAGATTTTGAGCGGGCCATCGAGCTTGCCAAACAGATGGTTTTTGGCGGCTTGTCCCATTTGGGGATCGTCAGCAAAGAGGACCTTCCGCCTGGGGAGCTTCACGAAGCTGTCGATCGGATCCTGAAGGAAACGGAAAAGTCCGTTGTCAACTGCCTGAATCATGAACGAAAGGTCTTGGAGAGCGTGGCCCAGCTCCTAAAAAAGGAAGAACGGATCGATGGAAAGGATTTCCGCAAGATGTTGCAAGAGTCCCGGAAGAGTGCCTAAGCATCGCAGGAATTTCACGAGCACACATGTAAAACTTAGGGGACTTCTATTGAAGGACGGTGGAGAATGTGCGCGCGGAAATCATTTCAGTGGGGACGGAACTATTATTAGGCGAGATCGTTGATACTAACGCGGCTTTCTTGGGAAGGCGGCTGGCCGAATTGGGCGTGGATGTTTACTACCGGCAAACGGTGGGGGATAACCAAGTCCGCTTGGTCGCGGCCTTCGAGCTGGCCTTGTCGCGGGCCGATCTGGTGCTCGTATCGGGGGGGCTTGGCCCCACCATGGACGATATTACCCGGGAAGCTCTAGCTGAGGTGTTGGGCGATCGGCTCTGCCTGGATGAGGGTGCCTTGAGGCAGCTGGAAGCCCATTTCACGCGGCTTGGCCGACCTATGACCGACAACAACCGTCGCCAGGCCTATCGGCCATCGAACGCGGATTTCATCACCAACCGGCGGGGCACTGCCCCGGGTATTTTGGCCCACCATCAGGGGCGGACCATCATCTGCATGCCGGGGGTGCCCCGGGAACTGGAGACCATGTTCGAAGGAGAAGTTATCCCCCGGCTTCTGAGGAACAGCAACGGGGAGAAAAACCGGGTGATTAAGTCCCGGACGCTGCTTTTAACAGGTCTGGGGGAGTCGGCGGCGGAAAACGCAATCGCCGATATCATCAAAGAGCAGACCAATCCCACCATTGCTCCTTACGCGGGGCTAGGGGAGGTGCGTCTGCGGTTGACGGCGACGGCTGCCGGAGCAGAAGAAGCCCTGGCCTTGATTCATCCCTTGGAAGCTAGGCTCCGGGAGCGATTGGGAGATGTGATCTACGGTGTTGACGGGGATACCTTGGAAGGAGTAGTGGCTGAGAAGCTGACCAACCGGGGACTTATCCTGGCCGTTGCCGAGTCTTGCACTGGCGGCCTTGTTTCCCATCGGTTAACCAATATCCCGGGCAGCTCCGTTTTTTTCCGGCAAGGAATGATTGTCTACAGCAATGAGGCGAAAAAGGAGCTCCTCGATGTACCCGATGAGGTCTTGGAAGAGTTTGGAGCAGTCAGCTCTCAGGTCGCCGAGGCCATGGCTAGAGGGGTGCGGTTGGCAGGGGATGCCGATTTGGGCCTGGCCATCACCGGCATTGCCGGCCCCGGGGGAGCCACGCCGACCAAACCGGTGGGACTTGTGTATTTGGCCCTAGCCTACGATGGCGACTGCCTGGTGGAGAAGCACACCTTCTCGGGCCAGAGGGAGGAGGTTAAGTATCGGGCTTCCCAGGCGGCGCTGAATCTACTTCGCCTGCACTTATGATGATGCCTAACGACTCCCGCAAAAGGCGTCTCTTTCCCCTATTCATCGGGCTGGTGGGGGCTCTCATGCTGCTCAATGTCGCCGGCAGCTTAAGCTACCGGGTGGGTGCTTTGCAGATTGAAATGCGGGCTAAGTTCCTCGCCGGCCTGGCGGGAAGAACCCGCCTTGTGCTTCCTCCGTTAGGCGAGGTGGAGGCGCCGACCCATGGACTGCCGGTATTGCTCCAAGTGACTTTGGAAAGCATTGACTTGAACCTAATCAGGGACATGGCCTTTCCAACGGGGAGTCCCGAGGAGGTTGTGGTCCATTTCGTCCATTTGGCCCGGGGCGCCCTGGGCTTATTTCTATTGAAAGCATGCTTGCTTATGGCTCTGGGAGGGATCTTGGGAGTATGGCTGGTTGGCGAGCGATCTAGGCGTCGACTGGTAGAGGGAATGGCCGTTGGAGTGGTCTGCTTCCTATTGCTTGCCGGCACCGTCGCCTTGAGCTTCAATCCGGCCGCCTTTGCCCACCCGGAATACACCGGGGTCCTGGAGGCCGCGCCTTGGATGGTTGGCCTCTTGCAGGACAGTTGGCAGCGGGTTGGGGAGCTTGGCGATCAGCTTCAAGTCCTGGCGTCCAATCTATATTCCCTCTATGAACGGGTTCAGGAACTGGAGCCGTTGGGGGTGGCTGAACCGGCTCTGAAGGTTCTCCACGTCTCCGATATTCATAATAATGTGGCTGCCTTTGACTTCATCCAACAGGTGGCCTCCAGTTTTGCAGTGGATTTGATCATTGATACGGGGGACTTGACGGATTTTGGCACTCCCCTGGAAATAGGGCTTGTCGACAGGATTGAGGAGCTGCAGGTTCCTTATTTGTTTGTTCCTGGCAACCACGAAACACCAGAGGTGATGAAGCGGCTGCGGGAAGGGACCAATGTGGTGGTGCTCGATGGCCAACAGGTGGAGTTCAATAACCTGCGGGTCTTGGGCGTAGCCGATGGGGGCGCCTTTCAATCATCCCCGGCGGCTTTGACCCTCGAAGAAGCGGAGCAAATGGCGGGGATGATCGATGGGCTGGCGGCGGAAATGCAGCCCCACATCTTGGCTGTGCACAACCATCGGGTGGCTGCCTTGCTTAAGGAGAAGGTTCCTGTCATCCTTTATGGACATGATCATCGTTTGGGAGTGAAGAGTCACGAGGGGACTGTCCTTGTTGGGGCAGGAACAACCGGTGCAGCAGGCATCCGCAGCCTCCAGGCCAAGGAGCCCATCCCCTTTTCCATGGCCCTGTTGTATTTTGGCGGGGAAGAATTGGATCTTTTGGCAGTGGATACGATTAAGGTAGATACTCTGCCAGGTGGATTCACCCTCGAGCGATTCGCCTTTGGGTCTAGGGACTGAAAAGGAAAAAATATTCCCTTGTCGAAGTAACCATCGAGTCTATGGAGTTCAACCATGTCCGGAAATCCAGCGAGGGAGTAATATTCATGGCCAGTTTGAGGGCCTTTGTGGCTGTAGAGTTGGACCCGAAGCTTGCGCCAAGGGTCGTTGCTGTTCAAGAACAACTAGCCAGGGACGGCTGGCGAAGGGTCAAATGGGTCAAAG
>JAAZLZ010000046.1 GCA_012799075.1 Bacillota bacterium | reverse complement strand
TAGGCAACGGCGGGGAGGTAAGGGGCTGCCTCTTCCCAGCCATAGTCTCCCTCCCAAAGGGAGGGGGACATCCCCGCGGAGATCAAGTCCAACCGGGGGTAGCAGATCTTAAGGAGGCTCCACAGGTCCCGGATGGTCCGCTGGGCCTCCGCCTGGGGAATGATATGCTCATGGGTATTGAACACGGGCACCTCTTTGGAAGCATCCAGCAACAGCTCCTGCACCAATTCCCTTTTCACGGCAGTCCCCCCTAGCCCACCTTAATAAGCACCTTCATGCTGTCATCAGCTTTCTCCATCAGCTCAAAGCCCCGGATGGCATCCTCGAGGGGCACCTCATGGGAAATCACCGAGGCCACATCCACCTTGCCCGAGATAAGCAGCTCAACGGCCTGATGGAAATCCTGGGGCAAGTAGATGAAACAGCCGCAAAGGCTGAGCTCGCTGTAGGCCATGGTCCGCAGATCCAGGGGCGGTTCGTCTTTGAAGATGGACACCACGACCAGGCGGCCTCCCTTTTTGGCCAGGGGCACTAGGTAACGGGCCGATGCCAAGGCCCCCGCTGCATCGAAGACCACGTCCACACCGCCGGACATGCTCCGGACAGCCTCCACCGGGTCCTTCATCCCATCGATAGGGATAAAGCCCAGCTTCTCCGCGAGCTTAAGCCGATTGGGCTTGACTTCAATGACAAACACCCGGCGGGCCCCCCGGGCCCGGGCTGCCTGGGCGGTAAGAATGCCGATGGGGCCCGCGCCGACAACGGCCACATCCTCATCGACGGCCACCTTGCCCTTGTTGACCGCATGGACCCCGACCGCCAACGGTTCGATCACTGCACCTTCCCTGAGGGGCAGATCGGGGGGAAGCTTGTAGACCTTCTCCTGTTTGGTGGTGAAGTACTCGGCGAACGCCCCCGGTCCGTCAACGCCCCGCACTCCGACCTTGGCGCACAGGTTCGACAAGTTGGACCGGCAGTACTTGCACGTTCCACAGCTGAAGGTGGGCTCGGCGGTGACCACATCCCCCACCTGGAGACGATCGTCGACCCCAGAACCGAGCTCAGCCACATGGCCCACAAACTCATGGCCAGTGATGAGGGGGGGTGTGGCCCGCTGATGAAAGCCGCGATAGATGGTAATGTCACTGCCACAGATTCCTGTATAGGCGACTTTGATTAAGACCTCCCCCGGCTGGGGCCGGGGCTTGGGACTGTCTTGCACCACAAGTTGATTCGGGCCTTGCCAGACTAAACTCCGCATATTCCACCCATCCTCCTTATCCAAGCGCGCTCCGGCAGATTTGCTCAAGTTCAGCCATCCCGGCTGGCCGGGGATTGTTGGCCAACAGCCGCTGCTGATCGAAGGACTTCTTGACCAACAGGTCAAAGCGATCCGGGCCGATCCCCACATCTTTCAAGGTCTGGGGGCAGCCCACATCCTTGCCCAAGACGGCAACGGCATCGACAGCCTTCTTGCCCGCCTCATCATCGCTTAAGCCCTGAACTTCAAGGCCCAGGGCCGGGGCTAGACGGGCGAACTTGGCGGGACTGCTTTCCCGGTTGAACCTCATCACATAGGGAAGCATCAACGCGTTGGCCCGGCCGTGGGTGACGCCAAATCCCCCCAGGGCCATGGCGATGGCATGGACGGCTCCCAAACCCGCGTTGGCAAAGGCCATCCCCGCCAACATGCTCCCCATCATCACCTGTTCCCGGGCCTCCACGTCGGAGCCATCGGCCACCGCCTTGCGCAAGCTGCCGCCAATCAGCCTTACGGCCTCCAGGGCCAACAGATCCGTCATCGGCGAGGCATTGCGGGAAACGAACGCTTCAATGGCATGGGTCATGGCATCCATGCCCGTCGCCGCGGTGACCGAGGCCGACTTGCTCAAGGTGAGCTCCGGATCCACCAGGGACACATCCGCGTAAAGATAGGGACTGACAATCCCCTGCTTTTCCTGTTTATCCGTGTCCAATACGATGGCATTCGGGGTCACCTCGGTGCCGGTGCCGGCGGTAGTGGGAATGAGAAAAAGGCCGATCTTCCGTCCGGGCACCTTGTTTGTGCCCAGATACCGGGGCAGGCCTTGAGGATCCTCCATGGCCGCGGCGCCGGCCTTGGCCACATCAAGGCAGCTTCCACCCCCCAGTCCAACCACCAGGTCATACCCCTTGCCCTGGAGCCTGGCGGCGCATTTAATCGCTGTTTTCAGGGAGGGCTCCGGCTCCACATCGGCGAAAACGTCAGCCTCAACGCCGTTTGCCTGCAGGTTCTGGACCAGTTTCTGGACAAGTCCCAAGTCCACCATGGTTCCATCGGTAACAACTAAGGCTCTGCCCTTGCCCAAGGACGCGGCCTCAGGCCCTGCCTGCACCAATGCTCCTCGACCAACGACCACCTTCCCTGCCGTCCTAAAAGCAAACAGATCCAATTTGGACACTCCTTCTCGTCTTTATTGGGCCAAGAGTCCACCGTCCACCGCGAGGATATGACCGGTCACCATCGACGAGGCATCACTGGCCAGGAAAAGGGCTGCTCCAACTATCTCCGGAGGCGTGCCCACCCTCCCCAGGGGTATTTGCCGGACGAAGAATTCATAGTTGGCTGGATCTGCATAAATTGGTTTAGTCAGTTCCGTAGCGAAGCTGCAAGGGGCCAGGGCGTTCACCCGCACGCCCAAGGGAGCCCACTCCACAGCCAGGGTGCGGGTCACCTGGACGACTCCGCCTTTGCTGGCAGCGTAGGCGACGCTGCCCGGCAGGGCCACTTGCCCGCCCACCGAGGCCAGGTTGACGATGCTCCCCGACTTTTGTCCGATCATCACCTTGCCGACGGCCTGACAGCATAAGAAAAGTCCTTTCAGGTTCACCGCCAAAATCCGATCCCAATCCTCTTCATCGTAGTCCACCGCCGCACCCCGCTTGGTAACCCCCGCGGAGTTGACTAACACATCGATTTGTCCAAGTTCAGCAAGGGCCGCCTGCACCATTTCCCCAACAGACTGCTTTTTGGTTGCATCAACCTGGACGGCCCGGGCCCGTCCCCCTGCCTCATTGATCATTTGGGCCACATGCCCGGCGCCGTCCAGGTTCAGATCGGCGACGACCACCCGGGCGTTCGCCTGGGCAAGGCCTTGGGCGATGGCCTCCCCCAGGCCGCTGGCCCCGCCCACCACAATGGCTCCTTTGCCGGTTAAGTCGGATAAGGACAATTGGCTCACCTGCCCAGTTCTCTGAGAATTGCCGACGATGCTTGGATGAACATGATGGTGTCGAGGCTGACCGCAACAAATCGGCAGCCTTGTTCGATCCTCTCCTTGGCTGCGGCCGGGGTGTCGGCCCAAATGCCGACGAACAGGCCCGCATCGAGGCCGGCTTTGATCGCCTTGTCGATGGCCTGCTTCACTTCCGGATGCTGCCAATTCCCCATGCGGCCCATGCTCGCCGCCAGGTCCCCAGGACCGATGAAAATCCCATCCAGGCCAGGAACGGACACTATTTCCCCAACGTTCTCCACCGCGCGGATGTCTTCCACCTGGACGAACAGAAGGACTTCCTCGTTAGCCTTATCTAGATAGCTCTTCATGTCCCGCCCATAGGTTGTGGCTCGGGCCGCGCCAAAGCCCCGCATCCCCAGGGGGTGGTACTTGCTGTAGGATACGGCCCGCCTTGCCTCTTCAGCGGTGTTCACCATGGGAACAACCACCCCGTAAGCGCCGATGTCTAGTGCCCGCTTGATCAAAGCCACATCATTCCAGGCCACCCTGATGAAGGGGACGCATGGGCCCTTCCCCAGGGCCTGCATGTGGGCCATGGCCGACTCGACGGATAAGGGGCCGTGTTCTGTATCAATGATGACAAAATCATAACCGACATCTGCCAACATTTCGCTGACTGCAGGGCTGCCCAGGGTCAAGAAAGTCCCAATGGCCGCCTTTTCCTGCATCATGGCCTTCACGGGGTTCTTCATCCTTGCTTCCTCCTTTGTTCGTGGGGAGCGACGACGGCTCCTTCGCCGGCGGAGCGAGCCAGGGCTACATATTTGGCCAGGGCGCCCTTCAGGGGCCTTGCCGGGGGGCTCCACCGGTCCCGACGACGGGCCAGCTCATCATCGGCCACCTCCAGGGTTAAAGTCCTATTGGGAATATCGATGCTGATCATATCACCCGCTTCCACCAAGGCTAAGGGCCCGCCCTCGAAAGCTTCGGGGGAGACGTGGCCGATGCAGGGCCCCCGGGTTGAACCGGAGAAGCGCCCATCGGTCACCAGGGCCACGCTTTCACTCAGCTCCATCCCCATCAGGATGGAGGAGAACATATGCATCTCCCGCATCCCGGGGCCTCCCTTGGGGCCTTCGTAGCGGATGACGGCCACATCCCCCGGATGCACTTTATCGTCCATCAAAGCCGCCACGGCTTCTTCCATGGAATCAAAGGGCTTCGCCGGCCCCCGGTGGACCAGCATCTTGGGAGAGACCGCGGACTGCTTGACAACCGCCCCTTGGGGAGCCAGATTGCCGTAAAGAACGGCAATTCCCCCCTCAGACCGCAGGGGCCTGGCCACGGGACGGATCATTTCCTCGTCAAAGGGAGGCTTAATCCCCTCCTGGAGGCGTCCATAGACCGTCTGGACGGACGTGTCCAAAAGGTCCCGGAGCTGATAGAGCACTCCAGGCATCCCCCCCGCCTCCATCAGACGCTGGACGGGATAGGCGCCCGAGGGCTTGACATTGCAGATGTGGGGCACCTCTCGGCTAATGACGTCGAAATCATCCAGCGATAGCTCGATCCCAGCTTCGTAGGCGATGGCCAGCAAATGGAGGACGCTGTTGGTTGAACCCCCCAAAGCCATGTCGGCGATGATGGTGTTCCTCAAGGCTGGAGCAGTGATGATCTTCGATGGGGCAAGACCTTCCCTCACCATTTCCACCGCCCGCCGTCCCGATTGCCGGGCCAGCCGCAGCTTGCCGGCATCGGTGGCATGGATCAGGGAGCAGCCGGGCAGGGTGAGTCCTAAGGCTTCAGCCAGGGCGCACATGGTGTTGGCCGTCCCCAGCATCGAGCAGGAGCCCGGTCCCGGCAGGGCCCGCTCCTCGATGGCGCCGAGCTTCTCTTCGGAGAGGCGGCCCATCTTGACTTGGCCGACGAATTCCCGCATGTCCGTCAACGTCAAATCCTTATACTCACCACACCGCCCCGGATACATGGGTCCGCCGGTGAGGAGGATGCTGGGAACGTCGGTCCGCACCGCCGCGATGATCTGCCCCGGCACCGTCTTGTCGCAGGCCGGCATGAGGACCATGCCGTCTAGGCGGTGGGCTTCCACCATCAATTCCACCGAATCCGCGATGACTTCCCGGGAGGGCAAGGGATAGCGCATGCCCAAATGCCCCTGGCACAGACCATCACAGATGGCGATGGTGTTGAACTCGACAGGGACCCCCCCAGCCTCCCGGATCCCCTCCCTAACGGCAATAGCCAGCTCCCGGAGATGGCGATGACCGGGGACGATCTCCGTGTAAGAGTTCACCACCCCGATCATGGGCTTGCCCATATCCTCGGGACCCAGACCCATCGCGTAAAGCAAAGCCCGATGGGCTGCCCTTTCCAAGCCTTGGGAGATTTCGCTGCTTCTTAAGTTGGCTGCTGACACCAGTAGCTCTCCTTTCTCCGTCCACTAGGCAAGGGCGGCCATGGTCGCACTGGCCTCCGGCATGACCAAAGCAGAATAATTCGGTCCATACTTGTCCCTGACTTTGGCTAAGGCATCCTCCAGATCGGCCGCAGGGATGAAGAAGTAGTCCCGAACCAGCTCATCATCCATCTGGGAGACGAGGATGCAGTCCTTCTCCTTCAGGACCCGGGCGATGGCATAGGCCTTGTGGCCGCCCATGACAAATTTGATGCCGATGCGGTCAATGATGTCTTGGAGGCTGTCTGCCGCGAGCATCCACTCGTTGAAGACATCATCTCCATGGCCTTCGATGCACTCGGCAACCAGGATGATGGTGCCCCCGGGTCTGACCGCGGCCGCTGCATTCTCCAGTCCCTTTTGGGCCTGGTAGAGGTTAATATCCTTGGGATGGCCCCCGACCCCCGCAATGACCACATCGACCTGCTCGGCGACAGGTGCGGTGTAAAGCTGCCGACTGGCTTCCACCCCTTGGAGCCAGGCCTCCTTTAAGTCCCCCGCCACC
>JAAZLZ010000045.1 GCA_012799075.1 Bacillota bacterium | reverse complement strand
TGGACGGCCCGGGAGGAATAAAGGTGCTGCCGGGGGCATCGGGGCTTGCTGAGTTGACCGTCCTTGGGCAGCATCAAATCCGGCACCTGTTAGAGGGGCTGAGCCCCCTGGATGAGGCCATGGACTTCATCCTCTTAGATACGGGGGCTGGGCTGGGGAAAAGGGTGACGGACTTTTTGACGGCGGCCCGGCAGGCCATCGTGATTACGACGCCGGAGCCCCACGCGATCACCGATGCATATGCTTTAATCAAGGTTTTACGGGGGTTGGGGGGAGAAACCCAGCTGCTGTTGGTGGTCAACATGGCGGCCAACCAGCGGGAGGCCCGGCTCATCGCCGATAAGATGAGGTTTGCAGCCAAAGAGTTTTTGGATTATGATTTGAAATACTTAGGGTTTGTACCGGAGGACCCCTCTGTGCCCCGGGCGGTCCGCCGTCAGGTGGATGTGATGACCCACTATGGCCGGTCCCGGGCGGCTGAGGAGATAAAGCAGCTGGCTGGTCGACTTGCCCAGCTGCAGGTGGAGACGGGTGGAGGGACTGGGCTCGTTGGTTTGATCAGGCGGCTCCACGGGCGGTTGGTCAAAGGCAAGCCCTAAAAGCAGCTCGGGATATGGAGGAGGTACCCAATGAGAAATGTATGAAGCCAACGTACGCAGTCTCTTAGAAGAAGTCAAAGCAGGACGCCTGCCCGTTGATGCGGCCATGGAGAGGCTGCGCTTCCTTCCTTATGAAGAGCTGGGCTTTGCCAAGATCGATCACCACCGGGTCATGCGGAAGGGGTTTCCCGAGGTGGTTTTCTGCCTGGGGAAGACCTCGGCCCAAGTCCAGTCCATTTGCCAACACCTGGCGGTGGACAATCCCATCGTCCTGGCCACCCGGGCTGATGAAAAAACGTACCAGGCCGTCCGGGAGGTCCTCCCCCAGGCCAAGTATTACCCTGAGGCTCGGATCATCCTGGTGGGGGAGGAGCCAAAGCCCTCATACCCCGGCCGGATTGCAGTGTTGACGGCGGGGACCGCGGATGTGCCCGTGGCAGAAGAGGCGGCGGTGACGGCTTGGGCCATGGGACATCGGGTGGATCGGATTTATGATGTGGGGGTTGCCGGTCTTCATCGACTTCTTTGCCGCCGCGAAGAATTGGCTGCGGCCAATGTGCTCATTGTCGTTGCCGGCATGGAGGGAGCTCTAGCCAGCGTCGTGGGAGGACTTGTGGACAAGCCCATCATCGCCGTGCCTACCAGCATCGGCTACGGAGCCCATTTGGATGGTCTTGCGCCTCTGCTTACCATGCTGAACAGCTGTGCCTCCGGGGTGGCCGTGGTCAATATCGACAACGGTTTTGGCGCCGGGTATATGGCGGCCATCATTAACCGCCTCGCTGCTGGAGGAAGGAGCGAGGGGGAGCATGGAGGGTGAAAAGATGACCCTTGTTTACGCCCATTGTTTCAGCGGCGCCAGTGGGGATATGTTCCTCGGAGCCCTAGTTGATGCAGGCGTCGATCCTGGGGCTTTGCAGGAGGAGCTTGCCAAGGTGCCCATCGACGGCTATCGCCTGTCTTTCAGTCCCGTCCGCCGCCGGGGTCTGGCGGGGACCAAGTGCTCGGTGGAAATCTTGCAGGATCAGCCGGAACGGAACTACCAGGACATAGTCGACATCATCGAAAACAGCACCCTGCCTGGGGAGGACAAGGCCAAGATCAAGGCCATCTTCAAGAATCTAGGGGAGGCCGAGGCCAAGGCCCACGGGCGGGGTTTGGACCATATCCATTTCCACGAAGTAGGCGCGGTGGATTCCATCGTTGACGTGGCGGGGACCGTCGCGGGACTGCGTTTGCTGGGAGCAAAGACCTTGGAAGCATCGCCCCTGCATGTTGGGAGCGGGTTTGTTGTCTGCCAGCATGGCACCATCCCCGTTCCGGCCCCGGCTACCATGGAGCTCTTAAAAGGACTCCCGATTTACAGCCGGGGGGTGGAGGGAGAGCTCATCACCCCGACGGGGGCCGCGATCCTGTCCACCTTGTCTAGCCGCTTCGGCCCTTATCCGGAGATGAAGGTGGACAAGGTAGGCTATGGGGCGGGGACCAAGGACCTGGAGATTCCCAATCTGCTGCGGCTGGTGGTTGGCTCTAGGGTCCAAGGGGAGGGGGACTGGGTGCGGATCATTGAGGCCAACATCGATGATATGAATCCGGAGCTTTACGAGCATGTCATGGATGAGCTTTTTGCCCAAGGGGCTTTGGATGTGTATCTTGCCCCGGTGATAATGAAGAAGTCTCGGCCGGGGGTGGTGCTCACCGTCATCAGTCCTTTGCATTTAGAGGAGACCCTGCGGGATTGCATTTTTGCCCAAACAACAACCATTGGCCTGCGGGTGGGGGAGGTGCAGCGGCACAAGCTGGTCCGGGAGCTCATGGAAGTTGAGACCCCATATGGGCCAGTTCTGTTGAAGGCGGCGCGGGGATTTGGTCAAGCCAATTGGGCCCCCGAGTACGCCTCGTGCCGGGAACTGGCGGCCAAAACCGGCTTGCCCCTCAAGGAGATTTACCGGGCGGCCCTTGCCCATTGTTGCCAAGCCCCCTGAACAGGATCAATCAGGGGAGCCTGTAGGAAGGGAGGCCTTGCGGATGGCCAGGAAAAAGCCTTGGAAGGAATGGCTAAATCAGAGCTTGACCTTGGTTGTTATGCCCCATACCTCGGCCCAAAGCCTACATATTAAGATTGCCTTATGGCAGATCCTGATGTTTGTCCTTCTGGTGGGAGCCTTGGGGCTGTCGGGGCTGACCGTGCTGGTGCAAAACCATCAACAAGCCCGATTGATTGAAGGGTATCGCCAGGTGATGGTTGCCCAGCGGGAGGAGAAGCTAGCTTTGGAGGAGACCCAAAGGGCCCTTCAGGAACAAATGCTCATGATGGCGGCCCAGACGGCGGAACTATACGGTCAGCTGGCCCAATTGAACCTGATGAGCCAGGAGGTTTGGGCTCTTATGGAGGAGAACCGCGGGTTCGTCGGCCAGCGCCTTTCCGGTCCTGAGCTGGGAGGTCCCGTTGAGGGCGTCCACCCCGTCCGACTGCTCGGGGAAAGCCTGGCCTATCTGCAGCAGATGATCCCCCAACAAGGGAAAGAACTCAGCAGCCTGCGGGCCGATGTCCTTGCCTACCAATACCGCCGGGAGCATACGCCCGAGATTTGGCCGGTGAACGGTCGGGTTACCTCGACCTATGGGTGGCGGCGGCATCCCCTGCGGAGGGTTAAGCACCTCCATACAGGGATCGACATCGGGACGCCTTATGGCACGCCCGTCCGGGCCAGTGCCGCCGGACTGGTGACCTGCGCCGGCTGGCGGCCGGGCTACGGGTATACGGTCATCATCAGCCATGGCTACGGCCTGGAGACCCTCTATGCCCACAACAGCCGCCTGCTCGTTGAGGCAGGGCAGCGGGTGGTCAAGGGACAGGTCATCGGGGCGGTGGGCAATACCGGTGACAGCACCGGTCCCCATCTGCACTACGAGGTCATCGATGGGGGGCGGGCGGTCAATCCCCAGGCGTATCTACCTATGATGGATGGAGTGATGGACGATGTTGGGCCTAGGGCGAAGTGAGCGGGGAAAGGATGGGGGCGTCACATTGATCGGCCCCGATGCCAAGCTGGAAGGAAAGCTGGTGGTGTCAGGGGACGTGCGCATAGAAGGAAGTTTTCAGGGGGAGCTTGTCGCCGGCGGCCTGGTGGTCATCGCCGAGGGCGCCCGGGTTGCGGCGGGCACCTTAAGGGCCAAGGATCTGCGATTGGGCGGTCGCTTGGAGGGAGACATCCACCTGGAGGGGAAACTTGAACTCTTGGCCAAGGGGTGGCTGGAGGGTTCTGTTCGAATGAGGCAGCTGATCGTCGAGGAAGGGGGCACCCTGCAGGGCAGCTGCGAAATGATCACCGACACCCCGGAAGACCGGAAGACGCATAATTCCCCGGGAGCTGGCCAATCTAAGGGCAAAGGTCAAACTGGGGGTGATTGAGCTGTCAAAGGGTGTGGTGGCCGTCGATGATCGCCTAGGGGATTTGGGCCAAGTCTTAACGGAGGAAGGCTACCAGGTGGTGGACCTTGCCGGGGATCTAGACCAGGTGGATGCGGTGATCACCAGCGGCCTGAGCCAGAATATCATGGGGATCCAGACCACCTCTACAAAGGCGCCCATTTTGAATGGGGCTGGTCGACGGCCGGAGGAGATCCTGGCCGACTTGGAAAGGCGTCTAAGGGCCCGCTGACGGGGCGGGTCCCTTCAGAAGGCAATTGCAGATTGCGCAAGCCTAAGGTGAGCCCAGAACACATGGTCTGGGCCATTTTCATGACCATGGCCAAACGGGTGTTCTGTAAGACGAAAAACTCCATGAACCCAGCCACGTTGACTACTCCGACGATATGGAAATGACCCACCGGGGGCAATTCCTTGTTCACACCGGTCCCCGGCAGCAGGGGGCCTTCTTTGACGCTGATCATCCCCACACTGTCCGTTGTCCCCAGACAAGCATCGATGGCCACGACGGCATGATTCGGGTGGACTTGTTCCACGTGGAGCAGGTGCTCCATTAGATTGGTGGCGTGGACGGGCTCATCTAATGTGCCGTAAACCATCAGCTCGTCCTTGAAGGCCGCGCTCAGCTGGGAGCCGATTAAGGGACCTAAGGAATCCCCCGTGGATCGGTCGGTGCCGATGCATATGATGGTCGGAGGCTTCCTCCGGAAGGCGGCCAGCTGGGCCGACACCCCCGCGGCGATCATCTCCGGGGCAAAGGGATGGGCATAGTGGACGCGGGTATGCTGTTTCCCCCGTCCCGGAGCACCTCTTTGCGTCATGCCTTTCCGTCCTTTCCTAGGGTGTTGTCCACGAAAAGTATATGCCGGGAGGAGGGGAGTTATACCTTTGGTTCATCCCCCAAAGCCTTCGGGCATAGACTTGAGTGACATCTAGGCTTAAGGAGGGGTGCCGGTGGGCATCATCTGGCAGATCGCCCTAACTTACATCGGAGCGGTGGTGGGAGCGGGCTTTGCCTCGGGCCAGGAGATCCTCCAATTCTTTGCCATCTTCGGTGGAAAGGGGCTGTGGGGGGCGGCCCTGGCCTCGGGCTTGTTTGCCCTCGTTGGCGGGGAGCTTTTGATCTTGGCCCGGGAAATCAAGGCCAAATCCTATCAGATGGTGCTATATCACCTTTGCGGCCATAGGCTGGGCAGGATCTACGATCTGCTCCTAACAGGGTTCCTCTTCGTCGGTCTGGCCATCATGCTGTCAGGCTCGGGCCGGATCCTAACGGAACTGGGACTCATCGATCCCTTGGGCCCCTTGGTGATGGCCCTATTGGTGGGCGGGATCACCTCCTTTGGCAACGAGGGACTCTTGGGGGCCAGCCTGGCCCTTGTGCCGTGGCTTCTGGGGGGATGCTTCGCGCTCCTTTGCTTTTCTGCCGCCAGCCCGGCCCATGGGGTGGTCCACGTCGGAACCTTCCCCCCCTGGTGGTTTGCCGCCCTGCTATATGTCTCCTACAACATGGGCCTGGCCCTAGCGGTGCTGACCAGCTTGGCCGAGGAGGTCCCGTCGAGGCAGGCCCGTTTGGCGGGACTGTTGGGGGGTCTTGGACTGGGGGCAGCCTTGGGGGCCTGCACCTTGACCCTCCTGTTGACGGCAAACCCTTACGGCGAGTTTCCCCTCCTGGATGCCGCGGCCCTGGGGGGACCGATTTTCCAGGGTGGTTATGCCCTAATCCTATGGGCCGCGATGTTGACCACGGCCTTGGCCAATACCAATGCCCTTGCCGGTCGTTTGACAATCCTTAAGGCTCCATGGCGGGGAGTGGCCTTGTGTCTTGCCGCCCTTCCCTGGACAACCCTGGGCTTCTCCCGTCTCATTGCTCTGTTTTACCCTCTGTATGGCTACTTGGGGCTCTTTCTCCTGGTCCTTTTGCTCACCCGGCGATGGAGGTAAGATGACCCTGTTAAAGGAGGATTTCCCTCACCCTTGTGGAATGGTAGATTCAGGTATAATGTGGGTTGGGCACAGGTCCCTCAAGGGGCATAATCCGCACCTCGGCTTGGGGTTGCAGGCTTCTTTGCCCAAGGCGACAATAAGGGCATGGTATTCCTGGTAAAGAGCCGGGTCTTTGGGCAGTTGGTCCATAAACAGCTGCTGGATCCTGTGGTAATCCAGGGATGCCTGAATCAGCCCCAGGCGATGCAGGATCCGTCTCGTATACGCGTCGACGACGAACACCGGATGGTTTCCAGCATAAAGCAAAATGGAGTCAGCCGTCTCCGGGCCAATGCCATTGACAGCCAGAAGCTCCTGCCGCAGCTCCTTTGGGTCCTCCTGCTTGAGCCAGTCCATGGAGCTTCCCCGGGAAAGGATGTACCGGTCCAGGGAGATGAGCCTTGCCGCCTTCTGCCGGTAATAGCCGCTGGGCCGGATGAGGTCCGCCAGGACTTCTTCCCCCGCTGCCATGAGGCTTCCTGGCGAAAGGAGGTCATTGTCTTTCAGGCGGGCAATAGCTAGTTCCACATTCCGCCAGGCGGTAGCCTGGGTGAGGATGGCACCGACGCACATTTCAAAGGGTGTTTCCGCCGGCCACCAACCTTGGGGCCCATAAGATGCAAGCAGTCGCCGGTAGATATCCAGCAGCCGATCTTGTTTCGATGACAACTTCTTCGCACCCCCCGTCTATTATGGCATGGACAGGGTCCCTTGCCAAGGCTCGGGCACCTTCGATCGAGGAGGCGCTTTGGGTTGCAGCTCTACGCATTCTTTGCAGGTGAGTTCGTCCCTCTGGAAGAGGCAAAAATAAGTGTAATGACCCACGGGTTCCTTTACGGCACGGGTTGTTTTGAAGGAATCAGGGCCTACTGGTCCCGTGGGGAAGAAGAGTTGTTCATTTTCCGCATGGAGGAGCACTACCAGCGCCTAGAGCGCTCCTGTAGGATTTTGCGGATGTCCCCGGGCTATTCCCTGGGGGAGCTGATGGATCTGACGGGAGAGCTCCTTAGGCGGTGCGGATTCAAGGAAGACTGCTACATCCGGCCTATGGTCTACAAGAAGGAAGAACTCATCGAGGTTCGTCTCACGGGCATTGCGGATGGATTTGTCCTGTTTGCGGTCCCCTTTGGGGAATACTTGGATCTAAGCAAGGGCCTTCGGGCCAAGGTGTCAAGCTGGGTCCACCTGGGGGATAATAGCATCCCCATGCGGGCTAAGGTCGCCGGGGCCTATGTGAATGCGGCCCTCGCCAAGAGTGAAGCCTTGGATGACGGCTATGATGAAGCCATCTTCCTTGGCGCGGATGGTCACGTGTCGGAGGGAAGCGCAGAGAATCTCTTTTTGGTGAGGGATGGCCAGCTGATCACCCCCCCGGTGACCGCGGACATCCTGGAAGGGGTGACGAGGGACACGGTCATCGAGCTTGCCCGAGGGGAGCTGGGGCTGGAGGTGTGGGAGCGGGCCATTGACCGGACGGAGCTCTACGTGGCTGATGAGGCCTTCTTCGTGGGCACCGGAGCCCAGGTGAGCCCGATTGTGGAGATCGATGGTCGGCCCTTGGGCGATGGCTCCATTGGCCCCATCAGCCGCCAAGTGCAAGAGCTTTACTTCCGGGTGGTCAAAGGTCAAGTGCCTAAGTACCGGCACTGGTGCACGCCGGTTTATCGTTAGCGATAGCCCCGCTTCCAGACGATGATGATGGTTCGTTTGCGCCAGGCCAGCAAGGGATTTAACAGGCACTGCAGCAGCCGCACCATGGCTTTTCCTCCCTCTGCGCAAGTATTATCGATCGCTCCCCTGCTTCAGTATATAACCATGGGGGCCTTCCGGTTACCAAAGGGGGGTGGGCCCAGGGAGATTGTTTAACATAATGATGGGAGGTGGACAGTATGGCAGCGAGCAGACAGACCCCCTTGTATTTGCGGCATGAAGAGCTGGGGGCCAAATTCGTTGAGTTTGGGGGCTGGTTGATGCCGGTATCCTACCAGGGGATCTTGGAGGAGCACCGGGATGTGCGGACATCCGCAGGGATATTCGATCTATGCCATATGGGCGAAATCACCGTCGCCGGGGACCGGGCCTTGGAAGTG
>JAAZLZ010000044.1 GCA_012799075.1 Bacillota bacterium | reverse complement strand
TTTTGGAACCGGCGTTGACGATGAATTTCTGCTGCCGACCGGCGAACTCCACCGAGCCTGAGTGGACGCCAAGGTCCGTCTCCCCCTCGGCATCAACCTTCAGGGAGAAGAAAGTCCCCCTGACTCCGGTCACAGCAGTTGGCGTTTGTATGTTGAAGGGCCGTTCACCCGCTATTTTGGCGACAACGTAAAACCAGGCCTTCCCCAAAGTTATCCGCAGATTGGCCGCCCTTTGGCGCATCCTCCACCAGACGCTTCCTTTGACGGGAAGCTCAAAGCTGGCCTCACCTAAGACTAGGGCCACCACCCCCTGGGGAAAGATCAGGTCTACTTCTGCGCCTTCGGCAACCCGCACCCGATCTCCGGCGGACAGCACTTGTCCTTCGGTCACAGGGCGCCAGTCCCCGTGTTCAGATTGCATCTGCACCTCTCCCCTGACGGTGCGAACCAAGGCCCGCAAGGGAGATCCGTCTCCCCCGGCGATAACTTCAGACCAGCAAAGAAGGCAAACCAGGGCCAACAACACCAGCCGTTTTCTTATGCGAGGGCCTCCCATCTTCATCACCCTCCCAACAAGAGGCATAACTACCCGATTATATCATACCAACTGGCTGCTCCTTCGTTGTGTGCTCCTCATCACAGACGGTCCAGACCCTAACCAAATCCCGCTTGCCTGGAAGCCTCACAGGGGAAAGGGAGCAAAGAGGAATCTGCCCCCGGACTGCCTGGGCCGTCGACTCGTCAAGGAGAATCTGGCCCGGTTCAGCCATTTTCTCCAATCGCGCGGCCAGGTTGACGGCATCCCCAATGACCGTGTAGTCCATCCGCCACCAGCTCCCAATGTGACCAGCGAGCACCTCGCCGCTAGCTACTCCTATGCCCACCCCGCGTAGTCCTGGGGCGCCGGGGAGAAGGGCCACCCCTTGACGTATGGCCATGGCCGTCTCCACCGCCCTGATGGGGTGGTCCGGCTGCTCCATGGGGGCGCCGAAAATGGCCATGACTCCATCGCCAGTGAACTTGTCCAAGGCGCCCCCTCGTTTTGCCACTTCGGCGCTCATAGCCCCCAAGTATTGATTAAGAATCGATACTACCTCCTCCGGCGGCATGAACTCGCTCATGGAGGTGAAGCCGCGCAGATCGGCAAAGAGCACCGTGGCATCGACTCTGCGACCCCCAAGGGGGGTATCTCCCAAGGAGCTGAGCACCCCTTCGAGAACCTGGGGAGGCAGGTAGCGGGAGAACACTTCCCGCAAGCGGCGTTTTTCTCCTTCAGCCCATCGGTAAGCATGATAAATGGAGCCGGCAAGATTGAGGGAAAGGACAATGAGCATCGGTGCTAGTTCCATCCATAGACTGGATCGTAGGAAAACCCACAGGGATGCCAGGGCCAGGAACAGCAATGAGATCAGCCAGGCCAAAAGGGCGCGGGCAGGGGGCAGCTGAAAAAACCATGCACCGCTTCCCAGGCCAATGATCATCAACAGCAGCAAACTGACAGGCTTTTCGGCCCGCCAAAGAAAGTCCCGGTTCAACAGGGAGGCGGTTAACTGGGCCTGAACCAAGACCCCCGGTACGGACCCCAGACCGGCAACCGGGGTCAAGTGCATATCGTGGGCCGCTCCCCGGGCCGTCACACCCACCAAGACCGCCTTGTCTTTGAAAACACCGGCAGGAGCTTGTCCCTTGAGGACATCGATGTAGGATAGGACCGGGCAAGGGTTGTCTTGGGTGCTTAAGCGGTAATTGACCAGGATGTTGCCCCATGGATCCAAGGGAGGGGTCACCCCTTCCCCCATGATTTCAACAAGACGGAGGGCCAGGACAGGGACTCCCTCCAAACGAATGGGCACCCTGCGCAAGACGCCGTCCGGATCCGGGACGACGGTTATATGGCCGACAGGGATCCCTTGAAATGGCTCTTGGGGCCCAGCCAGCCTCCCGGTAAAAATCCGGCCGGCTGGTCCTCGAAGCAGACTGCCCTCGTAAACGACGGGGAAAACCACCTTCCCGCTTCCGGCGGCTCCGGCCAGAACAAGATCTTCATCCGGACTTGGGGAAGGCTCGTTGAAGATGATGTCAAAGCCGACCGCCCCTGCTTCGGACACCCTGCGGAGAAGTTCGGCATGAAGACTCCTGGGCCAGGGCCACTGGCCGAGCTCGGCCAAGGAACGCTCGTCAACAGCCACCACGACAACATCGGCTCCCCCGTCGGAGGAGCTGAGACGACAGCGCATGCCAAAGCGCCAGTCGAGGCTTTCAAGCTCCCAGCCTTCCAACAGACCGCCGAGGAAAAGCAGGGCAACAGCCGCCCCTGCCACAAGCCCCCATTTCAACCCGGTGAAGGAAGCCGTTGAGTTCTTAGACATGGGGGACCCTCCCGCCCCTGAACAGACTGCCTGCTATGATTCATCACAAGATGGACAACCGGACTCGATGGGAATCATCTCCACTAGAGCCGTAATAAGCTGCTTCACCTTGTCGACGTTGGCTTGGAATACCCGCATGACCTCTTCATGGCTGACAGGCTTCACCCGAGGATCATCTTCGAGGCCCACATCGTAGTCGGTAATCAAGGCAATGTTCACATAGCAGATTCCCAATTCCCTGGCCAGGTACCCCTCGGGGTACTGGGTCATATTGATGACCTCCCAGCCCCGATCGGAAAACTCCTTGCTTTCCGCCCTGGTGGAAAAGCGAGGTCCTTGAATGACAACTACCGTACCCCGGGGATGGACATCGATCTTCAGGTCCTTGGCTGCCCTGTAGGCCAGACTGCGCAGCTCCGAGCAATAGGGATCCGCCGCGCTGATATGGGTGGTGACGGGCCCATCAAAGAAGGTGTCAGCCCTCCCCCAGGTCCGGTTGACAAACTGGTCGACAACCACGAAGTCGCCGGGCTTGATGTGGGGCTGAAGGCTGCCTGCAGCCGATGGGCCGATTATCCGCTTTACCCCCAGTTCCTTCATCGCCCATAGATTGGCCCGGTAGTTGATTTTGTGGGGCGGATAGCGGTGGTCCTTGCCGTGCCTAGGCAAAAAAGCCACCCGCTTGCCTTTCATTTCAGCAAGGGCAATCCGATCACTTGGAGGCCCGTAAGGGGTTTCAATCCAGACTTCTTCTACCCCCTCGAGAAACTCATAGAAACCTGATCCCCCAAAAACACCAATATCCGCTCTATTAGACATCCTTGACCCCTCCCAGGATTTCCTGACGCCGCATGTAATGCTATTGGGTTTTTCTACATATCGATGTTAAATCCCTTCGCCGACGCCAAGCTTGTTCTATGCCCAGTCAACCAACACCACAGCGCTTCGCCCGGGCAAGTCCAGGTTAGCCCCATGGACCTGGCTCTCGGTGAGTTCATCTCGAAGCAGCTGCTCATCCAAGGAGATCTTTGCTTCCACGGAGCTGTTGTTGAGAAAGACCAGTACTCTGCTCCCGGAAGATTTTCGTTCGTACCCCAAGACATCCCTCAGGGGATCCAGGTAGACTATCCGGAAGCTTCCCCGCCGAAGGGCTTCATGCTTTGTTCGAATGCCAATCAAGCGGCGATAAAGGGAGAAGAGCTCCTGATTTTGGAGGCTCTTTCCCCAGATCATCGGCCTTCGGCATTCCGGAGGATCCCCGCCCAGCATGCCCACTTCATCGCCGTAATAGATGACGGGAGCACCAACAAAGGTCATCTGAAAGACAAGGGCTAAAGCTGCCCGTTTAACATCACCCCCGCAATGGGTCAGTATGCGAGACGTATCGTGGGTGCCCAAGATGGTCCAAAGGCGTGTATTTGTCGGGTGAGAGTGCTGAATGAGAAGGTTGTGGAGCCGGAACGCAAAGGTCTGCACCCCGATCCCATCCCGGGCGAAAAAATCCAAGATGACCTCCCGGAGGGGATAATTGGTGACACTGTCAAGGGGGCCTCCTTCGAGCCAAGGAGCGGCCCGATGCCAGATTTCTCCGATCAGGGCAGTCTCGGGCTTTACTCCATCCAATCGGCCTCGCAGCAGCCGCCAAAAGGAAGGGGCGACTTCATCAGCCACATCCAACCGCCATCCATCAATATCAGCCCGTCTAACCCAGTGGAGAACCACACTGGCCAGGTAATCCTGCACGACGGGATGGTCCGTTGCCAGCTTAGGCATCTGCCAGATATGGCGCCCAAAGGTTTCATAATTAGGAATCGGCTTTGTCCTGACAGGGAAAGCCTTGATCCGGAACCAGTCCTTGTAGGGTGACCCTGCGCCCCGGGTCACCACGTCTTGAAAGGCAAAAAACTCATACCCGCAGTGGTTGAACACCCCATCAAGAATCACTCGGATCTTGCGAGCATGACACTCCTCCACAAGGAGGAGCAGCTGTTCTTCTCCTCCCAGCTCGGGGTCCACTTGAAAATAGTCGATGGTATCGTAACGATGGTGACTCATGGCCTTGAAAATCGGGTTTAGGTACAAAGCGTTGACGCCCAGTCCGGAAAGATAGTCCAACTTGTCAATGATGTCGGCAAGACTCCCCCTTGGTCGGCCCTGTTGTTTAGGTCCTTCCCTCAGAGAGTCGGGTCCTGGACTAAACCGATCGGGGATCAACTGGTATACGATGGCATCCCCAAGCCAGTTTCGATAAGGTTCCGGCGGGTAGCGATAGGGGAGGCGAAAATCCCCCCAGTGGGGCCTTTCCTGGTGAAACCCCGCTTCATTGAACCAAATTCTCCTCCCTCGGTTCTCCAATAGAAAAAGATATTGGAATCTCATTGTGGAACGATGAACTATCCCGGTGAAGTAATCGAAGAGGTCGTCTGCTCCCCACTTGGATAGCAGCTGAATGCGTTCGCTCTGCCTATCGTATGGGTCTCGGAAGAGAACCCAGGTGTTAACCAAATCCCCTTTGGCAGCCCGGAGCAGCAAACGAAGGCCTTGCCCTTCCGGATAAGCGTAACTGCCTCCAGACTCGTGGTGAACCGCCTCAAGGAGCACACCCCAACCTTCCTTCCCCAGCCGCTACCACCAACCTATCTCCAGAAAAGGACCCGCACCTTGATGGTAAACAGGCAGCGTCTTTCCTTCGGGAACAAACTGCCACCCGGCCTT
>JAAZLZ010000043.1 GCA_012799075.1 Bacillota bacterium | reverse complement strand
TTCACCGTCGTGAACTACAAGAACGAGCTTTATACGGTACCCCAGGCGTAAGGCTGGGGGAGATGGGGCATACCGCCCCATCTCCCCGTTGAAGGAGAGGTGACGTTGATCATCCCAAGGAAGAACCTAGCTGACAACTGTCTATTCATAAACGAGGAGTTGGCCAAAGCCGGTCTTTTTGGTTCACCTAAGCGAGAGCTTCATCCAGATCAAAAGGTCCCCTGGCAGATCTCCCCCAGACCCTTCCGACTCGACCAAAGGACCGCCAACCAACTGTCAGAGTTGGGGCATCACCTACTGCTTTTCTTACGGGCCTGCCGACAGTTGTATCAAGAGAGCCTCCGGGGCAGACAGCCCCAGTGGGCAGCAGCCTACCTCCACCAAGGCAAACCCGATGCCATTATCGAATACGGCCAAATGAGGCGCTTTAGGAGCGATCTGCCCCTAATCATCCGGCCCGATATCATCCTTGCCGATCAAGGGTTGGTGGCCTCGTAGCTGGACTCGGTCCCGGGGGGTTTTGGTTTACTCGCTGCTTTGAGCCAGGTTTACGCTGACTTAGGATTTCAGCTCATCGGTGGGCCTAGGGGCATCCTCCAAGGCTTCAGCAAAGCCTTAGCCCCACATCTTTCGAGCAAGAAGCCCGTCTTGGCCATTGTCGTCTCGGAAGAATCCAGGGACTATTGGGAGGAAATGGTCTGGTTGGGACGGACCCTCGATGAATCGGGGCTGAGGACCCACATCCTTCATCCGGAGGAAATCTACTTCCGTGAAGAAGGGCTGTTTACCAGGACTGGTGAGCAGCTTGACATACTTTATCGTTTCTTTGAGCTATTCGATCTGAAAAACATACCCAAGATAGATTTGATTCTTTATGCCATCAGGAAGAAAAAGGTGACGGCAACTCCCCCACTGAAAAGCTATTTGGAAGAGAAACTGCTCTTTGCCCTGTTTCATCATCCCCTCCTGTCCCCTTTCTGGCTGAACAACCTTGGTAAGGAGTCTCATGACCTTCTCCAAGACTTGTTCCCCCGGACATGGATCCTGGACCCAAGGCCCCTGCCCCCCCACGGGATCATCCCCAACCTCAGGCTAGGAGAACAGATGGTGGGCAACTGGCAACAGCTTAAGGCCGCCACCCAGAAACAGCGTCAATTCGTCGTCAAGCCGTCGGGCTTTTCCGAACTCGCCTGGGGCGGCCGGGGGGTGTCCATCGGACACGATCTCTCCCAAGACCAGTGGGGGGAGGTCTTGGACTTGGCCCTAGCTTCGTTTGAGCACACCCCTTATGTTCTGCAGGAATTCGTCAAGGGCGCCAGGGTGGCCATGGATTACTACGATTTTGCCACCGGGACCATCAAGACAATGGATGGGCGGGTGCGCCTTTGCCCCTACTACTTCGTTCAAGGGGAAGAAGCCCCCTTGGGCGGCGTCTTGGCTACTGTATGTCCTGCCAATAAGAAGATCATCCACGGGATGGTCGATGGGATCATGGTCCCGGCATCGTCCTAAGAAGCGGTGGGCAGATGCTCTTTGACCTTGGCCGTTAAGGCCTTGCCGTCAATGGGTTTGGACAAGAGGTCGTCGATGGACAGGAATTCGCCGTATCCATACTGGGCGAAATTGTGCAGGGTCGTGCTGTATGCTAAAGTCACGACAATGAGGGGAATATGGCTGAAGTCGCTCGGTTTTTCACCTCGCAGGGCCCAATAGAACTGGAGCCCATCGTCCCCATCATCAGTACCTAAGTCCATGATGATCAAGTCCGGAGAGTTCTCTTGGAGATGCTCCAAGCCTTGCTGACTACTGGCCGCAGTGAGGACCTGAAAGCCCTCCACTTCCAATACGTTCCTAGCTGCTTCCACAAAGGATTGGTCATTGTCTACGATCAGGATTGTCCTTTTCTTCATTACCAACCCTCCCATCTAGGCCTGTATAGAGTATCATATTCCCCCAGACTAAATTACTTTCCAGTCTGGCATTCTATTTGATGATAGTAAAGTACTCTTCAAAAAACCCCTCCACATCTACTTCAATGGCTATTCGACTTTGACCGCTGGCCTTCGGAGCCCAGATGGTCATACCGGTGAGCAGGTCGCTTTTTAGCTCGATGGCGATTGTGCCACGGGAATACTCCAATAGCTCGGGTGCAAAGATCGCCGCAGCCGCTAATGGGTCGTGGAATGTGAGAACCGGCCTTTGCCGCCCTATCTGGATGAGGTCCCCCACCAGATCCAAAGCTCCCCCCGCCAGTCGCTGTTGGCAAAGGTCGACAGGGAGCTGACACTTGGTGGTCACATCAAGACCGACGGACAAATTCTCCAGTCCCAAGGTGCCGTAGACAATCGCAGCGGCATGGGGATCCAACATAACGTTCCATTCCCGTGGATACCTGACGTGTGCGTTAGGAAAGCTGAACACCCCCGCCATCATCACCAGGGATTTCAACAGGCGAGGGACTTTCGGATCGAGCCGAAACAAGAGTCCCACATTGGTCAATGGCCCGATGGCCAGCAGGGTGACTTCCCCTGGCCGTGCGAGGATCACTTCTCGCATGAAGGCAATAGCTGTGTTCTCGACGAAATCCGCCCGATGGTCCCAGTTGCTCAGTATTTTCGCCTGTCCGGCTTTTTGCTGACGCTGTTCGACCAGAATGGGCCGGTCGCTGCCGCAATGGATCGGCATGTCCTTTCGGCCCGCGGCCCTGCACAGGGCATCAGCCAACATGGCCCGTTCCTTCGGCTCCCCCGTGACAGTAGTGATCCCAAGCAGCTCACAGCGGGGATGGGCCAACAGATAGGCCAGGCATAACGCATCATCGATACTCGAACCGATATCGGTATCCAATAGGATCGGCACTGTCTCCATGGTTTCACCCCGCCCTAACACAAGCTGATGGCGATGGGGAGCCGTTGGGATGCAACTAGGTCTTCAAGCTCCTGCCAATAGGCATCCCGATTCGCAAGGGCCCGAGCAAATAGGCTGCGCCGGGGATCTCCCTGCAGACGTTTGGTGACCCGCCGGATGGCCGCCGGATAAAAGTTGAACCCGTCAACCATGATGCTGCTCGCACCGGCATCAACGATCATCTGAAACAAAGCCTCGGCCTTGGCGGGGTGGGTGTACGGCCCGAGGGGCGCCACAAAAACCCACGGCTTAAGGCCTGCCACCGCCAAAGCAGACAAGGCCCCAAGTCTTATTGAGGTAGGGGGAGCGCCCTCCTCAAGCAATCGACTCAATGCATCGGAAGGTGTGGTGATGGTCAGACCAACCTCCATCGAGGGCAAATCCTTGAGAACATCGATGTCCCGACAGATGAGGTCCGATTTAGTAAGGATGCTTACCTTTAGATGGGCCTTAGCTAACAATAGAAGACACGAACGGGTGATGCCAAACTCAACCTCAATCGGCTGATAAGGATCGGGGACCGAAGACAGCAAGACCGTACCTTGTTTGGGCCGCCGCAATTGGGCTTGAAGCCTGTCCGCCGCATTTGCCTTGACATCTACGTAGCTGCCCCATGTTTCCCGATGGCCGGTAAAGCGGTTCATAAAGCTGGCATAACAGTAACTGCATCCGTGGCTGCAGCCAGTGTACGGATTGAGAGCGTAATCCATCCCGGGGATTTTTGACGGCACCAAGATATCCTTGCATTGGACGATGCCAACCTTCAATGACCAATCCCCATTTCCAAGGATGCTTAGACCGACTGGAAGACAACTTCACCAAGGGAGTTCAAATCAGGGCAGAGAAGGTCTGGCTCGTACTTTAGCAGCTGTTCATGGGTGTACCAGCCAGTAGACACAATAGCTGCCTTGACCCCATTAGCCTTCGCCGCTTCTATATCCGGAGGGGCGTCCCCCACCACCCAAATGGTGGCAAACTCTTGTTCATAGTGTCTTTTCGCTTCCTGAATAGCCCGGCGGACAACCTCAGCCCGATCCTTGCTCACTTCGCCAAAACCACCGACGGGGAAAAAACAGTTTAATTGGTGATATTCCAACTTCAAGCGAGCTGCTGGCTCCATGTTGCCAGTACCGAGACTCAACCGATGGCCTATTTCTTGGGCTTTGATGAGAAACTCCCTAGCCCCCGGAAGAAGGGTGTTGGGGCTCCTAGCCCAGTAAAGCTCCAGCGCCCGCAAGTAAGTCTTTTCCAACTCTTCAAGGCTGCCCCCGTACATCTCGATTATTTGGGCAAAAATGGATTTATCAGTCCGTCCCACCGTTTCCACATTGATGGGACCCTCAACTCCATACAAAGTCCGCACACAATCGATCAATGCATTGGAGCTGGGCCCACCGGAGCCTTTGATCAAGGTCCCATCAATGTCGACTACAAAAAGCGTTCCCACATCATTCCCCCTCTCGGCATCCTCAATCCATCCGGGAGGCAAGAATGGACATGCCCCTCTATTTCGTCGATGAAGTCAATCCCTTAATCAACACAACGGGAGTACCTGCGTCGGCTGAACCGCTCACCAAGTCCGCCAGGCTGGCAAGCACATCGGTCAATTGCCTAGGGGTTGTTCCCTCCGATTCGGCACTGTCATCGGGCTGCATGTCCCCTCGTTTGCTTTCAATGACAGCTTCGATCTCCGCCTCGTTCTTCCCTTCAAGATGCAAGATGTCCGCCAAATACTTGTATTTCAAGCCCGTCCGCATTCTATTTTGCAGGCCGCACGTCGCGGCAAAAACCGGCTGGGGATCGGCAAGTTCGTAAATGCCCGTGGTTGGATCTTTGTAGGCGCCATCCCCATAAATGATGACCTCAATCTGTTTGCCCGTGGCTTCCTTGATTTTTTCTTGAATGTCTCGGACTATCCTGTCCCCATCCCGGGGAGCCAGCTTCAGCCGATTGCCTGCGGATTTGTTGCTTCCCAACAGGCCCCATTCGGACCAACCGTGGCCGGAGGTGCAAAGCTCCTGAAGGGTCACCGAGTTGGCAAACACTTCATCGAGCTGGGCCTTTGTTTCTTTTCGATCATGGACCTCCGCGACCACAATGCCGTCGGGCTCAAACTCAGCGATCCGGGTAGCCTTGTTTGAAAAGTAGACTGTGGGCGTTGCCCCCTCATCCCGGATTATCTGCTTGTAATACGCCACATAATCCACTTTTGTCACCGGGTGGACAAAGGCGCAGCCATCTAAATCTTCAGAGGAAATGTAGTCCTCCTTCAGGTTAAGCTTCTCCAAGTGTTTGGGATTGATGGTCTGGTTCCCCACCTCATCCCGAGGGTAAGAAAGTTGGACAATAACCTGCCCTCCGGGCACCGCCTTGGCGATGCCTTCCAGGACCAAGGAAAATCGATTCCGACTGACAATCGGGAACAAGACGCCGACGGTCGAGCCGGCCCTAACCCCTAGGGCTCTCTTTACCTCTTCGGCCACCTCGTCGGTGGTCACAAAGTTGTCTTGCACCCGGGCGACCACAGACTCGGTGATGCAAAGGACATCACCATCATCCATCAGGCCATCCCGCGCACAATCTTTGGTCCTTTCAACTATGTCACCTACCAAGTCGCTCCCTGGCAGGAAAACCCCCATTTTCAGGCCCAGGGCAGCCGGTCCGATATATGATGGTAGACCATTCAATCGAAGCACTCCTCACTACAGCTTAGTACCTGCATCCCCGCCGTCATATTCGCCACCGTCCCATTCCTATCCTGCAGGTCTGGGGACAAACCCAGCTCCTCTATTGTACGTAAATTATCCGTTCCTTGCAACGTCATCCCGGCCGTCTCGAGTCAGCAGCAACCGATGGACACCTAAAACCAATACCATTTTACCAGTTTAAACCCGGGTCAGCCAGCAAAGATCCGTCCTTCGAAGTGAATCCCTGACATGAATTATTCGCCGAGTTCGAGTGTATGTTAAGAACGTATTCCGTGGCTCGGCTTACAGCCAGGGCCCTAGGAGTTAATCGGAAGCCACACGAAGACAACTTGCCGATCGGGAAGCAGGAGGGGCAACATGAAGCTATTGGTCATCGGCGCAGGGCCCGCGGGACTATCGGCAGCCATCTATGCCAGCCGGGCTGGCATCGAGACCCTAGTGCTGGGATGCCAACCGAAGGTAGCTGGCAACTACGATATTGACAACTACTTTGGCTTTGCCGAAACCATTTCCGGCCAGGAGCTGATCGAACGAGGTCTAGCCCAAGCTAAGCGCTTCGGAAGCGACATCCATTGTGAACGGGTGTTGTCGGTGGCCCAGCAGGCAAACGGTGGTTTCCTGGCTAAGACAGAATCCAGGGAGATTAGTGTTCAGGCTGTCATCATCGCCACAGGCGTTTCTCGGGCTCGACCTTCCATCGAGAACCTTCGCGACTACGAAGGCAGGGGTGTTTCTTACTGCGTTAGCTGTGACGGCTTCTTTTTTCGCAATAAGGAAACCATCGTCATAGGTGAGGGCAACTTTGCCGCCAACCAGGCCCTCGAGCTCCTGCAATATACACCCCTGGTGGCCATCTGCACCCAAGGGAACAGGCCCACCATGAATGAAGATTTCCAAAGGAGACTTGGAGATGCTAAGATAGATGTCATTGATGGCAGGATCACCCGGCTGCTAGGTGACGGTTTCCTGACTAAAGCCCGGTTTGCCGATGGCAGTGAGCGCACTGTCTGGGGACTGTTCGTCGCCATGGGTGAAGCTTCTTCCGCGGATTTCGCCAATGCCCTGGGACTCGAACGCAATGGTGAATTCATCCAAGTCGATCACCATCAAAAAACCAATGTGCCCGGCGTTTTCGCCGCCGGCGACTGTACCGGGGGGTTTTTGCAGATCGCCGTGGCTGTTGGGGAAGGCGCCAAGGCCGGCAACTCCGCGATCAAATACATCAGGGAATTACGAAAAAGGTCCCGAACCTTAGACGGTTAGCTGCCTTTGGTCTTTGACTTGATGTAATCCCGCGCGTTCTTCATGCCGCCAAAGCCAGCGAACATATCCCTGATTTTCTCTTTCTCGATTTGCTTTGCGTTCAGCCCCTCGTACTTCGCTTCTTTCTTCAACT